>DATDDC010000549.1:0-7441 GCA_036523995.1 Anaeromyxobacter sp. | reverse complement strand
CTCGGGGATCGGCCGGGTGGCGATCTTCCCGCCGGAGAGCCTCGCCCCCGGGGCCGGAAGGGATGCGGGGCTGGCGACGTCCGCGGCGGAGGTCGCCGCGCGCGCCGGGCTCGAGGTCGTGGCGGGCGACGAGGTCGAGCGGTTCCTCGCCGAGGAGCGCATCCGCTACACCGCCGGCCTGGACCGGTTCGTGGCGCGCGCGGCCCGGGAGAAGCTGGGCGTGGACGGCGTGCTCTTCACCACGCTCGAGAGCGGCGGCGCGGGCGCCCTTCGCATCGCGGTCACCATGCGGCTCGTCACGACCCGGGACCTGCCCGAGATCGTCTGGATGGACGGCTTCGCCCGGACCGGCTCCGACGCCCCCGGCCTCCTCGGCCTCGGCATCATCGAGGACCCGCAGAAGCTGCGCAGCCAGGCGTTCGACGCGCTGGCGCGGTCGCTCGCCGCCGCGCGGTCCGGCGCGAGGCGGGAGGGAGGGCGCTGCCAGCCGGGGCGCGTGTACGCGCCGAAGTTCTCGTTCCGGCTGCCGCCGCTCGCCGGGAGCGCGGAGCGGACCGTCATCGTGCTCCCGTTCCTGGACTCGAGCCGGAGAAGGAATGCCGGCGAGGTCGTGCGGCTCGGGGTCATCCGGCAGCTCCTCTCGGCCCGGGGGCTCCACCTCGTGGATCCTGGAGAGGTCCGGCAGGTGCTGCTCGACTACCGGATCATCCTGCAGGGCGGCGTGTCCCTGGCGTCGGCGCGGACGATCCTCAAGACCCTGCGGGCGGACTGGGTGGTGGTGGGGGACGTCCGGCGCTTCGACGAGGAGCGGGCGGCGGCCGAGTTCAACCTGCACGTGCTCGACAGCGAGACCGAGGAGATCGTCTGGCAATCGCGCTCGTACAACGACGGCGACGACGGGGTCCATTTCTTCGGGATCGGCCGGGTGAGCACGTCGAGCGCGCTCGTGTGCCGGATGGTGGCGGAGATCGCAGCCGAGGCCTTTCCGGACCGATTCCGCGACGCCGGATCGGGCGGCCGGACTGCGGCTTCGAGGTGAGGCCGTTTGCCGCAGGGTGAAGTCGAGAACGCGGTTTGCGGAGGGCGCGCTCCCCAGCGCAACCGTTGCGTGGCGCGATGTCGGATTGCCGGATTCGGCTTGAGACATCGATAGGTTATCGGTCGCCGGGAGAGCGCATGGCGGCACGTGCATTGCACAAAGGGGTCAGCTCAAAATGAGATCCTTCCTTCGTCCGCTGAGTCCCCGGCTCATCCTCGTCCTCGTCGCGCTGGCCGCTCCCCTGGCGGCGCCCGGCCTCGAGGCCGCGCCGTCGCGCAAGGCGGCCGCCGCGCCGGTTTCACCCCCGGCGAAATCCGAGCCGGCCGCTCCGGCCCCGGCGGAGAAGAAGCCCGACGAGGCGGCCGCGCTCGCGCCCTCGCCGCTCGTGGCGCTGAAGCTCCCGCTCCTCGACGAACGGTTCGCGTCGATCCCGGTCGCGGTCGTCGGCGAGGAGGTCATGACGATGCGCGACCTCGGAGAAGCGCTCGCCACCTCGCACCAGGACCGGAAGAGGACCAAGGCCGCCGCCGTCGGCAGCGGGAACGAGTTCCAGGGCATCCTGGAGCGGATCGTCGACATGCGGCTCATCGTGCTCGAGGCGCGCGAGATGGGGCTCGATCAGCTCCCCGAGGTCGCGCAGAGCATGGCCGCGTTCAAGGAGCGGATGCTGCGGAATGTCCTGAAGCGCCAGATCGTCGCGGACGCGAAGCCCGATCCGAAGAAGGCCGAGGCCATCTACAGGGACATGGTCCGCGAGTACCGGCTGCTCTCGCTCTACTTCGACAAGAAGGAGGAGGCGGAGAAGCTGCCCGGGCTGCTCGCCGAGGGGAAGAAGCTCGAGGACGTCGCGAAGCAGCTCGTCGCCGAGAAGAAGGCGAAGGGGGACGGCGTCCCCCACGACGTTCCGGCCGCCCAGCTCGCTCCGCCCATCCGGATCGCGCTCGAGTCCACCGCGGTCGGCGCCCTCACCGCGCCCATCGGCTCGGGCAAGGGGTTCGTGGTCGCCCGCCTGGACGAGATCAAGTACCCGGAGAACGCGGGCAAGCGCGCCGAGGCTGCGGACGAGGCCCAGATCGTCGCCGAGAAGGAGCTCTGGTCGAAGTTCTTCTACGGCCTCGCCCAGAAGCACCTGAAGCGCGACGACAAGCTCCTCAAGGCGGTCGACTTCGAGGCGAAGAAGCCCGGCTTCGAGGCCCTGAAGAAGGATCGCCGGGTGCTCGCGCAGATCAAGGGCGAGAAGCCCATCACCGTCGGAGCGCTGGCGGTCGAGACGGAGACCGCGTTCTTCCACGGCATCCAGCAGGGCATCGAGGAGAAGCGCGTCAACGAGCAGAAGTGGAAGAGCCTCGACAAGCTCGTCTACGACCGGCTCCTCGACCGGGAGGCGGCGCGCAGGAAGATCGCGGACGCCGAGGAGTACCGGCGGGAGGTCGAGCAGTACGCGCGCACCGTGCTCTTCGGCACCTTCGTGCAGCGCGCCATCCTCCCGGACGTCAAGGTCCAGGAGGACGAGGTCCAGAAGTACTACGAGGCGCACAAGGCCGAGTTCACCTACCCGGGCTTCTACAAGCTCGAGGGGGTCGCCTTCGGCACCGCCAAGCAGGCCCAGGCGGCGCTCGATCGCCTCAAGGCCGGAACGGATCTGAAGTGGCTCCGCGCCAACGTCGAGGGCCAGATCCGTGGCGAGGATCGGACCCTGCAGCTCGACGGCAGCACCTTCGCCGCGAACAGCCTCCCGCCCGCGCTGGCGCAGTCGCTCGCGAACGCGGCCGCCGGCGACTACCGCCTCTTCTCCTTCGGCAACCAGTACTACGCCATCGGCGTGCTCGACGTGACCCCGCCCAAGGCCCAGCCGATCGAGGAGGTCAAGTCGGACATCCTGAGGAAGCTGATGGACGAGCACATGACCGCGTCGGTGAAGGACTGGGGAGCGAAGCTCCGCAAGGTCCACGTCACCCGCGTCTTCGTCACGCAGATCGAGGGCTGACGGCGGTCGGCCGCGAGCGAGGGGGCATGTCCGTGATGAGCATCCGGAAGTGGCGGCTCGCCGCGCTGGCGATCGTCCTCGGCCTGGGCGCGCCGGCTGGGTCCGCCGGGGCGGCCGAGCGCGCGTTCAAGAAGAAGGAGTGCCTCGACTGCCACACCAAGCTCGCCGCGGCCATCGGCGGGCTCAAGGTCGTGCACAGCGCCGTGAAGAAGCAGGACTGCGAGTCCTGCCACATCCGCCACGGCTCCGTCCCCAAGCTCCTCCTCAAGCAGGCCGGCAACGCCCTGTGCGAGACCTGCCATCCGAAGGCGAAGCTCGGGCTCGACAAGCCCGTCGTCCACCGCGTCCTCGCCACGGGCCTCTGCACCGCGTGCCACGCCGCGCACGGCTCCAACTTCCCCCACATGCTCAAGGCGGAGGGGGCGAAGGCCTGCTACGCCTGCCACGACAAGGGCCGCTTCGAGCGCAAGATCGTGCACCCCGTCCTGGCGAAGGACGGATGCAACGCCTGCCACGTCGCGCACGGCTCCAGCGCCCCGCACCTCCTCGTCAAGGCGGAGGGCGAGCTCTGCTCGCGCTGCCACGAGCCCTCGGCCGCCAAGTTCAAGAAGGCCCACGACGGCTACCCGGTCCAGACGCGCGCCTGCGGCTCCTGCCACGACCCGCACTCCTCGGACGCGAAGGGCCTCATGCGCGCGGTGGTGCACTCCGCGGTGCCGGGCGGCTGCGACGGCTGCCACAAGCCCGCCACCTCGCCCCAGCCCTTCGCGGTGCAGGCGGAGGGGGGAAAGCTCTGCGAGACCTGCCACGACAAGGCCTCCGTCCTGAAGGGCGGCAAGGTCACCCACTCACCCGTGGTGAAGGGAGAGTGCCTCTCCTGCCACAGGCCGCACGCGTCGGAGAGCAAGGGCATGACCCGCGCGGCCGGGAACGCGCTCTGCCTCGGCTGCCACAAGCGGATGGCGGAGAAGGCGATCTACCCGCACAAGGTGATCGACTCGGCGGAGGGCTGCGCCACCTGCCATGCGCCCCACGCCTCGCCCAACCGCCGGCTGGTGAAGGTGGACGGGGAGGCGCTCTGCCTCAAGTGCCACGGCGAGAAGCTGGCCACGGACAAGAAGCGCAAGGTGCAGCACATGCCCTTCGACTCCGGGGAGTGCGCGAGCTGCCACGACCCGCACGGCTCGAACTTCCCGGGCATGACGTCCTCGCGCCAGGACAAGCTCTGCTTCAGCTGCCACGCGGACGCGGAGCCGCGCTTCACCAAGGCGTTCACGCACAGGCCCGTGGCGGACGGGCAGTGCACGGCCTGCCACCAGCCCCACGGCGGCGACTCCCCCAAGCTGCTGCGGGCGCAGGGCCAGAAGCTCTGCACCGGTTGCCACGCCAGCCTGGTGGGCCCCGGCCAGAACGTGAAGCACAAGCCGTTCATGGACGGCGACTGCCTGGGCTGCCACGACCCGCACGGCTCGAACGTCCCGGGGATGCTCGTCGCGGACCAGAAGACCCTCTGCCTCAAGTGCCATTCGAAGCAGGCGGCCGCGGCGCAGTCCGCGAAGAGCAGCCACCCCGGCTTCACCAAGGGCGAATGCAGCAAGTGCCACAACCCGCACGCCGCCAGGCTCCGCTTCCTCGTGGCCGCGAACGGCCCGGAGCTGTGCTTCACCTGCCACAAGCCCCTGCAGAAGCGCATGGAGGGCGCGACCGCGCACAAGCCGACGGAGGAGTGCCTCACCTGCCACAAGCCGCACCACTCGGGCGAGGCCCGGCTCCTCACCATGCCGCTGCAGGACACCTGCGATCAGTGCCACGAGCTCAAGGGCAAGCCCTTCCAGGCGGCGCACCTCGGCATCGACGCGAAGAGCCTCACCTGCATGAGCTGCCACGACCCGCACGCCTCCAAGGACGAGAAGCTCTTCCGGCCCGTCGAGCACGCGCCGTTCCAGGCGCGCGCCTGCGACAGCTGCCACGAGACCGAGGAGAAGAAGTAGGGGCTCCCCCATGCGATCGACGATCCTCTCGCTCTCCCTGGCGCTCGCCCTCCCCGCGCTCCCCGCCCTCGCTCAGTCCCCCAAGGCCCCGGCCAAGGCCGGCGCGGCCAAGCCGGCGCCGAGCGGCGCCGCCGCGCTCGAGAAGAAGTTCAAGCTCAAGCCCGGCGCCGGCGGGAAGCTCTGCCTCGACTGCCACGGCAACTTCGAGCAGACGCTCCAGAAGGCCTCGATCCACACGCCGGTGCGGGCCCGCGAGTGCATCGGGTGCCACAGCCCGCACGCCGCCTCGCACGGGAAGCTCCTCGCCGACGAGCCGGGGAAGGTGTGCGCCACCTGTCACGGCGACGTGGTCCCGGCGAAGGCGAAGAGCGCGCACAAGCCCGTCGCGGAGAGCAAGTGCATCGCCTGCCACGATCCCCACGGCTCGGCGGTGGCGAAGAACCTCGTGAAGCCGGGCGCGGAGCTGTGCGCCGACTGCCACAAGAAGCTCGTCGAGGCCGCCTCGACCGCGAAGCGTAAGCACCCGCCCATCGAGAAGAGCGGCTGCGTCGCCTGCCACGATCCCCACGGCTCGGCGAAGTCGACGCGGCTCCTCAAGGCCGCGGTCCCCGAGCTGTGCGTGGGCTGCCACAAGGTCGAGAGCGCGTTCTTCCTCGGGAAGCACGGGAACTACCCGGTGGGCAAGGAGCGCTGCACGAGCTGCCACGATCCGCACGGGTCGAGCCAGGCCGGCATGCTCTACGACACCGTCCATCCGCCGGTGGCGCGCGCCGCGTGCGCGCAGTGCCACGAGGCCCCGTCCTCGCCGACCCGCTTCAGGACCAAGGCCGCTGGCGCGGCGCTCTGCAAGCTCTGTCACACGCCGCGCATCAACCAGATGATGGAGAAGGGGCGGCTCCACACCCCCGTGCTCCAGGGCGACGCCTGCATCGCGTGCCACTCGCCGCACGCCTCGCCCAAGCCGAAGCTGGTGCGGGGCAACCTGGTGGGCGTCTGCGGCAAGTGCCACCCGGACACCATCCAGCGCCAGGAGCGCTCGCCCACGAAGCACGCGCCCGTCGCCAACGGCGAGTGCCAGTCCTGCCACGACCCGCACTCCTCCGAGCTGCCGCTCATGCTGGTGGACTCGAACCCGATCAACGTGTGCGCCACCTGCCACAACTGGGAGAAGCACGCGAGCCATCCCATCGGCGTCAGCTTCAAGGACCCGCGCAGCAAGAACCTGACCCTCAACTGCCTGAGCTGTCACCGGGCGCACGGCACCGAGTACAAGCGGCTCATGCCGGCGCCCCGGACCACCGACCTCTGCGTGAAGTGCCACGAGCAGTTCAAGAGGTGACGCCGTGACCCCTGCGAAGATCGGATCCCGGGCGCTCGCGCTCGCATGCCTCCTCGCGACGGCCGGCCCGGCGCGGGCCGCGGGCTTCGCGCTCCGTCCCTACCTCGGCGTCTACGCGGACGCCGCGGGAGCGGCGCTGGCCGGGCCGGAGGGCGTGGCGTGCGGCGACGACAGGCTCGTGGTCTCCGACCCCGGCAACGCGCGGCTCGTCTCCTTCCAGATCAAGGACGGCGCCGTCGTCGCGGGCAAGGAGACGAAGCTCTCCCAGGCGACGTATCCGACGCGCCTGGTCCTCGAGCCCGACGGCAGCCTCCTCGTCCTGGACGGCCGCAAGCGGCAGATCGTCCGGCTCGATGCGGCGGGAGGGTTCGCCGGCGCGATCGACTTCAAGCCGGCCTCGGCCCTCGCCTTCCCCCGCAGCCTCAAGGAGGATCCGGCCGGCAACCTCTACGTCCTCGACACGACCGGCAAGATCACCGTCCTCGACCGGGCCGGCAAGGTGACGCGGCAGCTCGAGCCGCCCCCGGCCGACGCCGGCGCGGCGATCTTCACGGACCTCGCCGTCGACGGCACCGGCAAGATCTACGCGGTGGACGCGGTGGCGGCGGCGGTCTGGGCCGCGGACAAGTCGGCGAGCGCGCTCAAGCCGCTCACGAAGAGCCTCAAGGAGTCCATCCACTTCCCCTCGGCCATGGTGGTGGTGGGCGGCCGCCTCCTCCTCGTCGATCAGAACGGGCACGGCCTCGTGGCCCTCGGCCTCGACGGCTCGCTGCTGGGGCGCGCGCTGGAGATGGGCTGGAGCGAGGGGCTCGTCTACTACCCGACGCAGGTGTGCGTGAACTCGCGCGGCGAGACGTTCGTGGCGGACCGGAACAACAACCGGATCCAGATGTTCCTGCCGGCGCAGTGACGGCGTCGCCATGAAGCGGAGCCGCGCGGCATGAGCGCCGGGATCGTCGCCGCCGTGCTCTCGCTGTCCGCGCTCCTCGGGGCCGCGCCGGCGCCGAAGGCGCAGGCCCCGAAGGCGACGGCCGCTCCGCCCGCCGCTCCGGCCGCTCCGGCGCAGCCCGCTGGCGCGCCCGCCG
>DATDDC010000548.1:0-4221 GCA_036523995.1 Anaeromyxobacter sp. | reverse complement strand
GGCGCGCCGCCTCGACCGGCTCGCGGAAGGGCTCGCCTCGGCGCTCGAGCTCGATCGCTACCTCTACGTCCGGCTCGCCGCGGAGCGGGACCGGGCCCTCCTGCCTCGGCCGCGCCCGGCCCGGGTGGGAGCGGCCGCGGCCGCCAACTCGCTCGGCATGGCCGGCTGACGGGCGGCAGCCCGCCGCGCGACCGCGCCGGACGACACGGTATGGCATCGGCGGGCTCGAGCAGGTCTCGCTCGAGACGGGCGCCGACCTGCTCGCGCTGGAGCAGCTCGACCGGAAGCTGGGCTAGCGCCGGGTCACCGGCGCGTAGAACGACACGCCGCGGACGTTCTCGTTCACGCGGAGCGGATGCTGGAGCGGCGGGAAGGCGCGCTGCTCGCAGTCCATGCGCTCGCAGAGCCGGCAGGTGATCCCCACCGGCACCTTGGCCTCCTGGCTCTCGAGGTCGATGCCGTCCGCGTAGACGAGCTCCCGCGCGCGCGACCCCTCGCAGCCGAGCCCGATGGCGACCATCGACCTGGGGGCGTGCCAGCCGCCGTACTCGCGGCTCACCGTGCGCGCGATCCAGAAGTAGGCCGCGCCGTCGGGCATCTGCGAGAGCTGGGTGCGGATGAGCCCGGGCGTCGTGAACGCCTCGAACACGCTCCAGCGCGGGCACGCGCCGGAGAAGCGCGCGAAGCGGAGCCCGGAGGCGCTGAAGCGCTTGGAGATGTTCCCGGCGATGTCCACGCGCACCATGTGGAAGGGCACGCCCTCCGAGCCCGGGCGGCGGAGCGTGGTGAGGCGGTGGCAGGTCTGCTCGAAGCTGGCGCGGAAGCGGTTCCCGAGGAGATCGATGTCGTAGCGCTCCGTCCTCGCCGCCTCGAGGAAGGGCTCGTAGGGCATGAGCACGGCGCCGGCGTAGTAGTTGGCGAGCGCCACGCGGGCGAGGGCGCGCGAGGAGTCGCTCGTGAGCTGCGGGTCGGCGGCGAAGCGGTCGAGCGTGGCCGCCTGGGTGAGGAGGCCGATCTGGTAGGCGAGCTGGAAGTTCCGGCTCCCGCGGCGCAGCACCTCGGAGAGGAGCAGGGCCTTCGCCTCGGGATCGTAGCGGCGCACGGCGCCCTGCATGTCGGCGGTGCGGACGACCCGCACCTCCACGCCGATTTCGCGCAGGTGGCGGACGAGGCTCGTGTCGAGGTACTCGCCGTCGAGCCGCGCCTCGCGCCAGAGCGCCTCGGCGCCGCTCTCGAGCTCGGGGAAGTAGTTCCCGTGCCGCTGGATGAGATCGGAGACCTCCTCCGTGGGGAGGTGCGAGGAGTCGATCCCCTCGAGGTCGCCCTCCGAGAGCGTCGCGGCGAGCGTGTCGGACGCCTCTCGCGTGGCGCGGTACGCGTGGTACAGCGCGAGGACGGCGCGGGCGGCGGTGGGCGTCGCCGCGCAGAGGTCGCGCACCTCCTGGTTCGTCACGTCGTGCGCCTCGAAGATGGGATCGCCGAAGACCTCCATGAGATCGGCGACGACGCGCGCGTGCGTCTCGCTCGAGAGCGAGCGGAGGTCGAGGTCGAAGACCTCGGCGAGCTTGATGAGGAGCGGCGCGGACAGGCTGCGCTTGGCGTGCTCGATGAGGTTCAGGTAGCTCGCCGAGATGCCGAGGCGCCCGGCGAGCTGGGCCTGGGTGAGCCCCTTCTGGCGGCGCAGGGCGCGGATCTTCGCGCCGAGCGGGGAGGTGTCCTGCACCGAGGCCTCCTGCGCGGGGGCCTGGCGGCCGGCCCCGCCTCGCAACATGTGGGGACGCCGCGAGGTTTTCAACATTTACAGCATGACACGAAACCATGTCACATGCGCTTACACGTTAACCATGCGGAATCGTTAGGGGAGTGACTATTGATCCAAATCAACATAACTTGCACACAGAGAGGAGCTCGCACTCCGTGCCGATCGCGACCGCGACGTTGCCGCAGCCATCCGCAGCCTTCGAGGAGCCCGGCCGGAGCGCCCCGGGCCGCCGCGAGGCGACGCACGCCGACGCCGTGCTGCGCCGGAGCGTCCGCATCTCGGTGCGCTACCTCGAGGCCTGGCTCCGCGCGCGCGGCTCGGTGCCGCCCGGCCAGCTCGTCGAGGACGCCTCGGCGATCGAGACCTCGCGCTCCATCGCCCGCCAGTGGATCCGCCGCGGCGTCGCCCTCCACGACGGGAAGCCGCTCACCGTGGAGCGCTTCCGCACCGTGCTCGCCGAGGAGATGGACCGCGTCCGGCTCGAGCTCGGCGAGGCCAGGTTCGATTCCGGGCGCTTCGAGGACGCCCGCGCGCTGTTCGAGCGTCTCACCACCCATCCCGATTCCGTCGAGCTCATCACCACCCCCGCCAGCGACCCCGTCGCGGCGGGCGAAGAGGAGAGGTCCATGCCCGAGTCCGGAAGCCCGTCGTCCGTCCCCCACCACCCCGATCCGCGCCGCTGGGAAGGGATCGCGCGCCGCCACTCGAGCGGCGACGTCGAGAAGCTCCGCGGGTCGGTGCGGATCGAGCACACGCTCGCGCGCCTCGGCGCGGAGCGGCTGTGGGAGCTGCTGCACGGCGAGCCGTACGTCCCGGCGCTGGGCGCGCTCACGGGCAACCAGGCCGTGCAGATGGTGAAGGCGGGCCTCCAGGCCATCTACCTCTCGGGCTGGCAGGTGGCCGCAGACGCCAACACGGCGGGCCAGACGTACCCGGACCAGAGCCTCTACCCGGCCGACTCGGTCCCGGCGGTGGTGCGGCGCATCAACGCCGCGTTCCAGCGCGTCGACCAGATCGAGCACGCGGAAGGCCGCAACGGCACCTGGTGGTTCGCGCCCATCGTCGCCGACGCGGAGGCCGGCTTCGGCGGGCCCCTCAACGCCTTCGAGCTCATGAAGGCCATGATCGAGGCGGGCGCCGCCGGCGTGCACTTCGAGGATCAGGTCGCCTCGGAGAAGAAATGCGGCCACCTGGGCGGAAAGGTGCTCGTCCCCACCTCCACGTTCATCCGCACCCTCTCCGCCGCGCGGCTCGCCGCCGACGTCATGGGCGTGCCCACCCTCGTCATCGCGCGCACCGACGCGGAGAGCGCCTCGCTCATCATGAGCGACGTCGACCCGCAGGACGCGCCGTACGTCGATCGCTCCACCCGCACGCCGGAGGGCTTCTTCCGCTTCAGGTCCGGGCTCGAGGCGGCCGTGGCGCGCGGCCTCGCCTACGCGCCGTACGCGGACATGGTCTGGTGCGAGACGCACACGCCCGATCTCGAGTTCGCGCGCAAGTTCGCCGAGGGCATCCACGCCAGGTACCCCGGGAAGCTCCTCGCCTACAACTGCTCGCCGTCGTTCAACTGGAAGAAGCACCTCGACGACGCCACCATCGCGAGGTTCCAGCGCGAGCTCGGGGCCATGGGCTACAAGTTCCAGTTCGTCACGCTGGCCGGCTTCCACGCGCTGAACCACGCCATGTTCCAGCTCGCGCGCGGCTACCGCGAGCACGGCATGGCGGCGTACTCCCAGCTCCAGGAGGGAGAGTTCGCGGCGGAGAAGCAGGGCTACACCGCCACGCGGCACCAGCGCGAGGTGGGCGTCGGCTACTTCGACGCCGTCGCGACGGCCATCTCCGCGGGCGAGTCCTCGACGCTCGCCCTCGAGGGCTCCACGGAGGCCGCCCAGTTCACGGCCGCCGCGGCCACGGGCAAGAACGGCGCGACGCACGCCGCGGCGCAGATCCAGGCGGCGCTCGACGAGGACCACGGACGGCTCGAGGCGGTGATCGGGCGGCTCGAGGCGGCGCACGACGGCGCGGCGCTCGCGGCCGCGCTCGAGGAGCTCGTCCGGACGCTGACGGAGCACTTCGCCCACGAGGAGCACTCGAAGGGCTTCTACGGGCTGCTGGGGGCTCGCTCGCCCCAGCACCGCGACGAGCTCGAGCACATGGTGCAGGAGCACCGCGACATCCTGGCCGCGCTGAAGGGGCTCGGCGACGCCGCCAAGGGCGCCGGCGCGCCCCAGGACGTGATGCGCCGGACCGGCGAGCTCGCCGCGCGGCTCCTCGACCACGAGAGCCGCGAGATGAAGCTCGCGCACGCGCTCGCGTAGCGGCGCGAGCGCAGGCCCGCCCGGACGGGGCCGGGCCCCGGAGCTACTGGAGGAACGCGGGGGCGCGAGGGCGAAGCTGCGACAGCGAGCGCAGGCCCAGCCGGATGAGGCTGGGCCGGAGCCGAGCGGGGGGATCGG
>DATDDC010000547.1:0-4743 GCA_036523995.1 Anaeromyxobacter sp. | reverse complement strand
GACGCAGAGCGTGTCTGCGCGTTCTGCCGCGCTGTCGGGCGAACCCGACACGCGCCCCCCACAAGCGTGCGGAACGGCGTGATCGTGCGCTGGCAGCCTTGCTGCAACGAAGCTCGGGTGAACGCCGCCGCCGCTGGGCGGTCCCGGCGAGACCGGGAACCCTCACCTCAGGAGAACGTCATGAACAAGAAGACTCCCACGCTCGTCGGCGCCGGCATCGGCCTCGCCCTCTTCCTCGCGGTCGCGCTCCTCCCCTCGCTGCTCTACGGCGGCTACGCGGGCCTGCTCCTGGCGGGCGGCATCCTGGGGACGCCGGTGGAGCCCACCTTCCTGCCGCGCGCCCTCATCGTCTTCGGCATGGTGCTGGGCGTCCTCGCGGTCGGCTCCCTGTTCGCCGTGCTGGGCGCGGTGGCCGGGGCCGCGGTCGGCGCGCTCACCCGCATCACCACGGCGCGGCCGGCGGCGGAGGAGCACGCGAGCCGCTGAACGGCGTCAGGAACGTGATGCGCGGCCGGTCGCCATCGCGTCATTCCGCCGCACGATGTGCTCCGAAGCGCATTTCCTTTGCCTGGGGACTTCGATGCGCGCAATGCCTGCGGAGAAAGTTGCGTTGATGACCGTCAAAGACGCTGATTTCTCGGGGCTTATCATCGCCGCCTTTGGGTCATCCGGGGCACGTGCGTTGCACTCGCGGAGAATACCTATGCGACCATTTTTCCTCTCGATTGCGCTCCTCGCCGCGGCGGCAGCGCGCGCCGGCGACGCCAAGCTCCCGGGCGGCGCCGAGGCCTGCGTCGATTGCCACAGCGCCCAGGGGGACGGGCCCAACGTCGATCTCGGCGTCTTCGGGAAGTCCGTCCACGCCGAGAACGGCATCTCCTGCACCGACTGCCACGCCGGCTACTCGATGGGCCCGCACGTCTCGGACCATCCGGCGCCCGCCGGCGCGGAGCAGGAGCTCGTGGCGCGCCTCGCCCGCGCGAGCTGGGGAGAGGGAGACCGGAAGGTCCGCCTCTCCTCCCCGCGGGCGTACCTCGCCTGCGCGACCTGCCACTCGGAGACGACGGACGCCTTCGCGAAGTCGGCGCACTCGAGATGGCTGCGGGAGGACGCCAAGGTCTCCGGCCCGACCTGCGCCTCCTGCCACGGGACGATCCACGCCATCTCGAAGCTCGCTCCCTACGCTCCTACCGCGGCGAAGCGCGAGAAGGTGCCCGCCGACCGGCGGGAGATGGCGAAGCGCTGCGAGGCCTGCCACGGCGACCCGAAGTTCGCCGCGGCCGCCGGGGTGAACCCGGAGGCGGCGGTCACCTACCACGACTCCATCCACGGCCGGCTCGCCCGCGTGGGGAGCCCCTTCGCGCCGGTGTGCACGAGCTGCCACGCGGCGGCGAAGGACAAGGGCGGCACGCACGCCATCGTGGCGAAGACCGACCCGGCCTCCGCCGTGTCGCCGGCGAACCGCAAGCAGACCTGCAACCGCTGCCACGAGCGCGCCACGGACAACTTCGCGGCGCTCGTCGCCCACAAGCCCATCCAGGAGATCGGCGGCCACGTCGTGCCGCACCTGGTCCACGTCGCGTTCTCCTGGCTCACCACCCTCACGCTGCTCTTCTTCGCCTTCCACGTGGCGATCGACTTCGTCTACGAGCTGCGCCAGCGCCTCGGCAAGAAGGGCCCCGTCGCCGCCGAGGCGGCGAGGAGCGTCGTCCGCTTCGACCTCCACCAGCGCGCGCAGCACTGGCTCATGCTCTCGGGCGTGATCCTGCTCGGCATCACCGGCTGGCCGCTGCGCGGCGCGGGCGACCCGCAGGCCGCGTCCTACTCGGCCTCGTTCATGAAGCTCTTCGGCGGGCAGCAGGGCGCGGCCATCGGCCACCGGGTCGGCGCGGTCCTCATCATCGCCTCGGCCGCGTACCACCTCTTCTACCTGACGTTCCTGGCGGCGAAGAGGCGCCTCCCCCTGTCGATGCTCCCCACGCCCAAGGACGCCCTCGACATGAAGGACAACATCCTCTTCATGCTCGGGCTCAAGAAGGAGCGGCCGCGCTTCGACCGCTACATGTACCTGGAGAAGTTCGACTACTGGGCCGTGTTCTGGGGCATCGTGATGATGGTGGGCACCGGGTTCGTCTTCTGGTTCCCGGTGTGGTTCGCCTCCTGGGCGCCCTCCTGGCTCATCACCGCGGCGCTCATCATCCACGGCGAGGAGGCGACGCTCGCCATCCTGTTCCTGTTCGTGGTGCACTTCTACAACGTGCACCTGAAGCCCTCGATCTTCCCGATGAACTGGGCCTGGCTCAACGGGAGGATCACGGTGGAGACGCTGAAGCACGAGCATCCGCTCGAGTACGAGCGGCTCAAGGCCCGACTCGACGCCGAGTGAGGCGGCCGGCGCCGTGCCGTTGTGGTGCAACGTGGGAGGGGCCGCCGGTTTGCGGCCCCTCCTTTCTATTTCGGTCTAGGATCCGGCTCGGGGATGGCCCTCTCTCGCAACGCGAAGACGTTCGTGGCCGGCCTGGCCGCGCTCGCCGCGTTCGGGCTCGTCCTCGGCTTCCTGCGCTTCAAGCGCTTCGTGGACGAGGACCCGCGGCTGTGCGCCACGTGCCACCGCTCCTCGCCGGAGTTCGCGCTGTGGCTCGGGGGCACGCACAAGAGCGTCGCCTGCCAGCGCTGCCACCACGCCACGCCGCGCCAGGGCGTGGCCATGCTGGGGGCCTTCGTGGCGGGGAGGAAGCCGGCCGGCCAGCACACCGAAGTCGAGGTGGGGGCCTGCGCCTCGTGCCACTTCTCCCACGACCCGCGCTGGCCGCAGGTGGGGGGCTCGCGCGGCCACCGCATCCACTTCGAGGAGAAGAAGATCGCCTGCGTGCGCTGCCACGCGGCGAGCATGCACGGCTTCGAGCCGGTCGCAGCGAAGTGCGCGGGCTGCCACCCCGGCCACTCCGTCAACGTGGAGAAGATGCAGGCCCTGCACTGCTTCGCCTGCCACGAGTTCCTCACGAACGAGCCCGGCCTCCGGCCCACGCGGCACGACTGCATGCGCTGCCACAGCGCGTCCGGGATCAACGCGCCCATGAAGGAACACGGCGCCCCCATGGAGATGAGCTGCGCCGCCTGCCACCGCCCGCACGCGAAGGAAGCGAACCTGGCGGCCTGCACCGAGTGCCACGTGCGCGCGCAGATGTCGAAGGGCGGGCTCCACGCCGAGCGCGGCCACGGGCGCTGCCTCGATTGCCACAAGCCTCACGTCTGGACGCCGGAGCCCGCCGGCTGCCTCCGCTGCCACGAGGGCGCGCCCGCGCACGCGGAGGCGCGAGCCTGCGCCGAGTGCCACTCCTTCCGCGGCGCGCCGCTCCCGCGCCCCGCTCGACCGGTGACGCCGTGACGCTGCGGCTCAAGCTCTTCGTCCTCATCGCGGCGGTCATCATCTTCGCCATGTCGGGCGTCACGGCCGTGGCGCTCTGGCGCGAGCTCGTGCGCGGACAGGAGCTGCTCCAGCGCGAGGGCGTCGCGCTCGCCTCCTCCGCGGCGTCGGCCGCGTCGCAGTGGATCCGCGAGGACGGCGTCGTCCCCGGCGGCTCGGCCGCGCTCGCCCGCGTCCTCGACCTGCTCGTCTCCTCGCACCCGCTCGACCGGGCCTGGATCGTCGACCGCAGCGGCCGCGTCCTCGCCTGCCTCTCGCGCACCGGCGAGTCCTGCCCCGAGGGCGTTCCGCCCTCGGAGTTCCAGGCGCCGGACGTCCCGCTGCGGGCCTTCCGCCGGCTCATCGAGCCGGAGGGGATCATCGCCTCGGCGCCGATCCTCCGCGGCGAGGGCGTGGTGGGCGCCGTGAACGTGGACTTCACGCACGACGAGGTGGTGGGGAACGCGCGAAACCTGGCCTGGGGCGCGAGCCTGGTGGCGGCCTTCTGGATCGCGCTCGGGCACCTCTTCACGGCCATCTTCATCCGCCAGGTGACGCGCCCGCTCGTCACGCTCTCCCACGCCGCCGAGTCGCTGGCGGAGGAGCGCGGGGTGCAGCTCGAGCCGCCCGAGGACAAGGAGCTCGCGGACCTCGTCCACGCCTTCAACCGGATGTCCTCGCGGCTCGAGGAGCGGCGCACCGAGAACCAGCGGCTCATCGCCGAGCTGGAGGAGCGCGTGGCGCAGAAGACGCGCGAGGTGCTCCGGGCCGACCGCCTGGCCACGCTGGGCGGCATCGCGGCCGGCTTCGCGCACGAGATCGGGAACTCGCTCAACGTGATCCGCGGCTACGCCTCGGTGGCGGCCCGCGAGCTCGAGGACTCCTCGCCGGTCCGCTCCGACGTGGAGGCGATCCGCCGGGAGGTGATCCGCGCCGCGGGCCTCATCGAGCGCTTACTCGTCTTCGCGCGCGCGCGAACGGTGAACCCGCACGCCCAGCCGCTCGTGTCGCTCGCGAAGGCGGCCGAGTCGCTGGCCGAGGAGCGCGGGGTGAGGCTGGAGGAGCCGGAGGACCGGGAGCTGGCAGACCTGGTGCGCGCCTTCAACCACATGTCTCAGCGGCTGGAGGAGCGGCGCTCCGAGAACCAGCGGCTCATCGCCGAGCTGGAGGAGCGCGTCGCGCAGAAGACGCGCGAGGTGCTCCGCGCCGATCGCCTGGCGACGCTGGGCGGCATCGCCGCAGGCTTCGCGCACGAGATCGGCAACTCGCTCAACGTGATCCGGGGCTATGCCGCCGTCGTGGCCAGGGAGCTGCCCGAGACGAACGCGAACCGCGCC
>DATDDC010000546.1:0-5590 GCA_036523995.1 Anaeromyxobacter sp. | reverse complement strand
CGCGGTGTCGAAGCGCCTGCGCGGCATCCTCGAGGTGGAGGAGGAGACGCTGGGACAGCGGCCGGGTCCCGAGATCGAGTCGGCGCGGCGGGCGATCGAGAATGCCATGCGCCGGCTCGGCGAGCGCGGGGAGCTTCGCGCTCGGGCCGCATGAGGGGACCCGTGATCGCTCGAGCTCTCGCCCTCGCTCTGACCCTCGGCGCGTCCAGGAGCGGGCCCGCCCCGGCCGCCGCGGCGGGCGTGCCTCCGGGTCCCGCGGCGAAGGACGTCGCGGCCCCTCCGCCGGCCGGACCGGAGGCGACGCCCGATGACGCTCCGGATCCGGACGTGATGGGGTTCCTCTCGCTCACGAACTCCACGGCGTCGCGGGACGGCGGCGTGAAGCTGCCGTGGGAAGGCCCGGGCGGGATGCAGCTCAAGCTCTCCTGGGACGCCCTGGAGAAGCGCAACGAGCAGCTCGCCGTCGGGGACATGATGGCCCGCTCCCTCATCGATGCGGTGCGCGTGTTCTTCGAGACCGAGGGCGGCCTCGACCCGCACGGCATGCGCGCAAAGCTCGCGGCGCTGACCGGCGCGCCGATGGAAGAGGCTCGCACCGCCTACCTCGAGGCGGTGACCTGGGAGGAGCGGCGCCTCTTCTTCGTCGAGCGAGCCATGGCGCAAGCCGAGGCGGAGAAGGTGGCCATCCCCGGGATCGACCCCGATCTCGTGCGCCGGCGGGCGCGCGCGATCCGGAGCGGCGCCGTGAGGAAGGTGATGGCCACGCAGATCGAGGGGTACGGCGACCTGGCGCTCGGGCTCGTGGCCTACCTCGACGGCGACAAGTTCCGCGCGCTCGAGAAGGTGCGCAAGGCGGCGGGCGCCCTCCCCGACTTCGCCGTGGCCCACGCCTTCCTCGGCTCGCTCTACTTCCTCTTCGATCAGAAGGACGCGGCAGTGGTCGCCTGGCGGCGCGCGAACGAGCTCGATCCCATGAACAAGGCCGTCCGGGAGGCGCTCATGCAGTACGGGCGCAGCCCGAAGAAGCAGGCGCGGGAGCCGCGCTAGAGCGGAGAGGGACGATCCGTGAGAACCACCACCTACCTCGGCCTCGGCATCGGTGTGGCGGTCGTCTACTACGCCGTCCTGGCGAAGGGCGGCGACGCGACGATCTTCACGAACGTCGTGGCGCTCCTCATCGCGCTGGGCGGGACCTTCGCCGCGACGACGCTGTCGTCGTCGCGCATGACCGCGGTGCACGCCTTCTCCGCGGCGAAGCGGATCTTCCTCACGCGCACCGTCACCTCGAAGCAGGTCGCCTCCGAGCTCGTACGGCTCGCGCGCCAGGCGAAGCACCAGGGGTATGCCTCCCTCGATCCGGAGGCCAGCCAGACGAAGGACCGCTTCCTGGTGAAGGGCCTGCACCTCGTCGCCGACGGCGTCGAGCCGCAGCGCATCGAGGAGCTGCTCCGGCTCGAGTCGGAGATCCTCTCCGAGAAGCGCGCCGCCGCGGAGCGCATGTTCCGTCTCATGGGGACCTACTCGCCCATGTTCGGCCTCGTCGGGACGCTCATCGGCCTCATCCAGATGCTGAAGGGGCTCACCGACCCGCGCGCCATCGGGCAGGGCATGTCGGTGGCCCTCATGGCCACGTTCTACGGCGTGCTCATGGCGGGCCTCGTGTTCCTGCCGCTCGCAGGGAAGGTCCGCACCCTCGATCTGGACGAGCGGCTGCAGCGCGATCAGATCGTCGCCGGGCTCCTCGCCATCCGCGTGGGCCAGAACCCGGAGTACGTCCGCGAGACGCTCGAGGTCTTCACCGGGACGGGCTCGCGGCGGTGAGCGCGCGAGTCCACAGGGCTCCGCGGGAGGACGACTCGAACCCGCTGCACGACGCGACCTGGCTCTACAGCTACGCGGACCTAATGACGCAGCTCCTCATCTTCTCGATCCTCCTGCTCGCGGTGCTCGGCCTCAAGAAGCCTTCGCCGGAGCCGAAGCGCGCGGACGACCCGCTCCTCGAGACGGTCCGGCAGGTGGAGAAGTTCGTGAAGGAGAGCGGGCTCTCCGACTCGATGGCCGTCGACCGGGCCGCCGACCGTCTCGTCATCCGCATGAAGAGCGCCATCCTCTTCGCCGAGGGGCAATCGGCGCTCACGCGGACGGCGGAGGAGGTCCTCGCGGGCCTCGTCCCCGCGCTCGCGGGCGCGCCCAGCCAGCTCCGCGTCGAGGGTCACACCGACGACGTGCCCATCCGGACGGCCGCGTTCCCGTCCAACTGGGAGCTCTCCACGGCGCGCGCCATCTCCGTGGTGCGTTACCTGGAGGATAACGGCGTCGAGCGGAGCCGCCTCTCGGTGGCGGGCTACGGCGAGTTCCACCCGCTCGCCCCCAACGACTCCGCGGAGCGGCGCGCCCTGAACCGGCGCGTCGAGATCGTCGTCCTGGGAGGCTGAGATGGCGCTGACGCTCACGCGGCGCCGCAAGGAGGAGGACGAGGACATCACGAGCTTCTGGCTCATCACCTACTCGGACATGGTGACGCTGCTCCTCTCGTTCTTCCTCCTCATGTACTCGTTCAGCGTCTTCACGGAGGAGCGGCAGCAGAGCCTCGTCGAGGAGCTCCGCAAGGTCGCCGAGAACAAGATCCGCGTGGAGCGGCCCCGCCAGGACCTCGAGCAGGCGGCGCGGCAGATCGCCGCCCAGTTCCAGAAGGACCAGGCCTTCGTCGAGAGCACCGAGACCGAGGTGACGGTGGGTCTCTCGTCCGAGGTGACCTTCGCGAGCGGCGACGACGCCCTGTCCGAAGGCGGGCACGCCGCGCTCGCCCGGGCCGGCGCCATCCTCGCGAAGCTGCCGAACGGCATCCGCATCGAGGGGCACACGGACGCCGTCCCCATGCGCGGACCGCGCTTCTCTTCCAACTGGCACCTCTCTGCGGCCCGCGCGCAGAGCGTGGTGCGGCTCCTCATCGAGGCCGGCGTCGACGCCCGCCGCATGCAGGTCGTGGGGTACGGCGACGTTCGCCCGCGCGCCGCGAACGACACGGTGGAGGGCAAGGCCGCGAACCGCCGCATCGAGATCAAGATCCTGCGCAAGGCGGGAGAGGCGGGGAGTTAGGTCGCCCGCTGTCGAGACGCCATCACGCAAACTCTGCGTATCGAGGGGCTTTGCCATGTATGTGCCAGGGCGACCTGCGCGTTCACGCACCGGCATGCGCCATAACGCGCGCCCCTGCGTGAAATGACGCACGTCACGGCGTGCGATGGGGCGCGGTCGAGCTTCTGCGGCGAGATCGATTCGCTTCGGAGTCGGGACGTTGGGAGCGCTCTTCGCGAGAACCTCCATGCAGTCCCTGGGGTTGTCTGGGGCTCGGTGTTTGCACCCGAGAGTCGATCATGAAGATAGGGCGATTCGTGTACGCAGCGATTGCGCTCGCTGTCCTCGGGGCCCCGCGTTCCGCCCAAGCGATGGGGCTCGGCAACTCGCCGCCGGTCGTCTCGACGCCCGGGATCTCCCCGCTGAACGGGGGGGTGGCGCCGGCCGGCGCGACCCTGCTGCTCCAGTGCACCGCGACGGACGACGGAGCCGTCGGGACGCTCGTCGCGAAGGTGTTCGCCGGGGCCGACCTCACCGCCTCGCCGATCTTCACGAGCGGCAATCTCGTCACGGCCGCGGCCGCCACGGTGTCGGGCTCGGCGAACTGGGCCGCCCCGCCGACGCCCGCCTCCTACACCGTCGTCTGCCTGGCCACGGACACAGGCTGGCCGGCGGCGAGCTCGTCCTCGAGCCTGGGCTTCTCGACCGCGATCGCCACGCTCCCGCCCACGGTCAGCCCCGTCTCCGGCCCGACCGAGGTCCTCGTGGGCTCGACCTCCGCGTTCCAGGTGATCGCCTCGGACCCCAACACTCCGCCGAAACCGCTCACGTACGCCTGGTCCGCGTCGGGCGGCACGATCACCGCCGATGCGTCGAACCCCGCTTCGGCGAAGTGGCTCGCGCCCGCCACGGCCGGCGCGTACGAGCTGACCGTGACGGTCTCGAACGGGGACGCCTCGACCGTCTCGATCGCGTCGGTGACCACCGCGCTCGCGACCTACCAGGGGCAGCTCCCCGTGGCGGTGGTCGCGCCGCGGCGCCTCTGCGAGAGCGACGGAGGCGGGCTCTTCATCGTGGACGGAGATCAGGGCACGACCGGGCGCGTGGCGCTGCTCGACCCCGCCGGCGGGATCCGGGGGTTCGCTACGCTTCCCGAGCCCGCGCTCGCGCTGACGTATGGCGCGGGTTTCCTGTGGGTCACGACGACCAAGGGAAGCCTGTACAAGGTGGACACGAGGCTCGGCCGGACGATAGGAAAGGTGGCCCTCGCGGGCGGCCCGTTCGCGAGGCCCTCCGGCATCGCCTTCGACGCCGCCAACATGGCGCTCTGGGTGGCCGACACCGACGCACGGCGCGTCCGCGTGATCCGGCCGGACGGGGCGACCGTGGCCGTGCTCGACGGCGCGGGCGGCGCCCCCCTCGCCGCGCCGCTCGACGTGGCGATCGAGCCGACCGCCGGCCGCGCGTGGCTGCTCGTCGGCGCCGCGAAGGCCGGGCTCGCTCCCGGCGAGCCGGCAGCGGCCGGCAGCTTCGTCCACACGTTCGCGCTCGCGTCGCGCCAGTACGTCGCCTCGTTCGTGCAGAGCGGCACCGGCCCGAACCAGCTCACGCGCGCGGGCGGCCTCACCGCCGCGCGCGGCAAGGTCTACGTGTCCGACATCTTCCAGGGCACGGTCCAGGTGCTCGGACCCGACGGCTCTTTCCTCGGCACGGTCGGCGCCTTCGGACAGGGCGCGGGGCAGCTCATGAATCCCATGGGCCTCGCCGGGATGGCGAACGGGGACGTCGCCGTCGCGAACGCGAGCCTGGGCCGCATCGATCGATTCGGCGACGGCGCCTCCCTGCCTTCCTGCACGGGAAAGGCCTGCCTCACGAACCCCGACTGGCGTCCCATCGCGACGGCCCCGACGCAGCCGGGGCAAGGGAAGGGCCGCCCCAAGGGCGGAAAGGGGCAGGGCGGCGACCGAGGAGGAGACGGAGATCGCGACGGGGAGGGCGACGGCTCCGGCCGCGACGGCGGCGCGCCGGTCGTCTCGGCGACGGGGCCCGCGCAGTCGCCGCCTGGCCTGGTGCGGCTCGCGGCCGTGGCCACGGGCGGAGACTGCGCGTTCTCGTGGACGCAGGTGGCCGGTCCCGCGGTGAAGCTCAGCTCCGCGACCGCCGCCTCGCCGTCGTTCGTGGCGAGGGCCGTCGCGACCTATGCCTTCGAGGTCGTGGCGAGGTGCGGCGGGGTCTCGAGCGCCACGGGCCGCCTGGCCGTGGCTGTGCAGAACCGTCCTCCGCTCGCGGACGCGGGACGCGTCATGGTCGTCTCCCCCGGCGCGACCGTGCGCCTCGACGCGTCCTTCTCGACCGACGCGAACGGCGACCGGCTCACGTTCTCCTGGGACCAGACGCTCGGTCGGCCGCTCGTCGGCGTGCAGAATGGCGCGGCGCTCGCGGCCACTCCCCAGGGCCCGGGCCTCTACGCCTTCCAGGTGACGGCCTCCGACGGCCGCGGCGGCCGGGCGAC
>DATDDC010000545.1:0-8926 GCA_036523995.1 Anaeromyxobacter sp. | reverse complement strand
AGGCGCGCGCGGCGCAGAGGGGCGCCATGGGACACCGGCGGCACGCGGGCGCGCGCCGGGAGCACAGCGTGGCCCCGAGCTCCATGAGCGCCTGGTTGAGATCGCCGGGCCGCTCCCGATCCACGAGCTCCCGGGCGAGCGCGTCGATCCGCGCCCGGAAACGCTTCCCGGAGGGATCACCCCGCACCGCCTCGAGCCGCGCCAGGACGCGCGCGACGTTTCCGTCCACGGCCGCCGCCGGGATGGCGAAGGCGATCGAGGCGACCGCTCCGGCCGTGTACGGGCCGAAGCCAGGCAGGGCGCGCAGCGCTTCCAGCGAGGCCGGGAGCCCGCCGTGCCTCGCCATCGCCTCGCGCGCCGCCGCGGCGAGGTTCCGGCCGCGGGCGTAGTAGCCGAGGCCGCCCCACAGCGCGAGCACGTCGTCCTCGCGGGCGGCGGCGAGCGCCTCGAGCGTCGGGAAGCGCTCGAGGAAGCGCTCGTAGTACGGGATCACCGTCGCGACCCGCGTCTGCTGCAGCATCACCTCGGCGAGCCAGACGCGGTAGGGATCCGCCGCGCGCTGGGGAAAGCGCCAGGGCAGCTTTCGGTGCCCGGCGTCCCACCAGGCGAGGAGCCGCCGGCGGAGGGCGGCGCGGCGGGCGGGGGCGATCGGCACGGCGCGACGGTATGCGCCGCGGCCCGGCCCGGTCAACGCGCGCCGCCCGCGCTAGAGCGCCGTCTCCATCCCGCGCAGGACGCGGTCCACGAAGTCGTCGAGGCCCGGCCTCCACGCGCGCTCCTCCGGGTGGGAGAGGTGGATGGCGAGGAGGCAAGTCTCGCAGCGCGGCTCGCCGTCCGCGTAGGCCGAAGCGAGCCGGCCGCACCCGCAGCGCTCCATCCGGCCGAGCACGAACGACGCGACCTCGCTCACGACGCCCGGATGCCGCAGGATCCGCCGGTGTCCGAGCCCGTCGGTGGAGAGGAGCTGCGCGCCCGGCCACGCGGCGGCGATGGCCGCGCCGTGCTCGAACGGCACCTCCGCGTCGGCGCGGTCGTGGACCACGAGCGCCGGGACGGCGAACGCGCCGGCAAAGCGCGGCAGGTCGAGGTCGTCCATGGGGATGCCCACGTTCCGCTCGACCCGCCGGCGCACGCCGTCGCGCGTGGCGTCGCCGAGCCCGAGCGCCTCGCAGAACGGGTCGAAGAAGCCGCGCGGCGTCCGCGGCGCGCCCACCAGCACGGCGGCGTCCAGGGAGAGGCCGCGGTGCAGCGCCAGGGCCAGCGCCGCGCCTCCGAACGAGTGGCCGATGGCGGCGCGCCCGCCGAAGCGCCGTGCGACGGCGCCGATGGTGTTCGCCAGCCGCGCCAGATTCGTCGTACGGCCGCCGGACTCGCCGTGCCCCGGACCGTCGAAGGCCACGACCGAGCAACCGGCGGCGACGAGGGGCGGAGCGAAGGCCGCGAGCTGCCCTCCGCGCCCGCCCCAGCCGTGCACGAGGAGGACCGCCGGTCCCTCGCCCAGCCTGCGGCCGCGCACGGTCGTCCCGGCGGCCCGCAGCGCGAAGGGCTCGCCCCCCTCGAGCGCGGCCCGCTCCGCCGCCGGCTGGGGATGACGGGGCGGCGTCATGAAGAGCCGCTCCGCGACGCGCTCCGCGAGCGCGGGCGCGACGGCCTCCAGGGCGCCCATCCCGGCGCGGAGCGCGCGGGAAAAGCCTTCCTTATGAGCACGACCGTTCGTGCTTTTTCCAGCCGTCGCGAATGCCATGGTCCTCTCCTTCCCTTCACCTTCGTGGGGGTCAGCTCCGGGCGCGCGCGTCCGCGAGGAGCCGATCGACTGCGGTGCGGGCGCGCTCGAGGGCGTGCGGATCCCGGAGCAGGCGGGTCGATTCGTGGCAGGTGAGGAGGATGCCCATGATCTCGAACGCCACCTGCTCGGGATCGAGATCGCGGCGGAGCTCGCCCATGTCCTGGGCGCGCTTCACGACGCGGGCGAGCGTCTCGCGCCCCTCGCGCTTCAGGGCGACCAGCCGGTCGCGGGCGGGGCCGGGCCGGTCGTCCAGCTCCGCCGCTGCCGCGACGAAGATGCACCCGCCCGGCTGGCGGGCGCGCTTCGGCCACTCCAGCCAGCGGTCGACGAGCGTGCGCAGGCGCCGCTCGCCGCCCTGCACCTTGAGCGCCGGGCGTATCACGATCTCGGCGAGCCGCTCGGCGGCGCGGTCCAGGATCTGGACCTGGAGGTTCTCCTTCGAGGCGAAGTGCGCGAACAGGCCGCTCTTCGAGAGGTCGAGCTCGTCGGCCAGGCGCCCCAGCGTGAGCCCCTCGAGGCCGAGCTCGGTGGCGAGCCTCCAGGCGCCATCCAGGATCTTTCCGCGGGTCCGCTCGCCCTTTCGCACGATGTAGATAATAGAACGACCGGTCGTATTTTTTCAAGGGCCCCGCCGGGGCCGCGAATGCGAGCGCCCGGCGACCGCGAGGCCGCCGGGCGCCCGGAGCAGGCGGTGGGACGCGGCCTACCTGAGCCGCTTCTCCACGGCCTCCCAGTTCACGTTCTTGAAGAAGGCATCGACGTACTTGGCGCGCTCGGTGGCGAGGTAGTCGCGCATGAACGCGTGCTCCCAGCCATCCATCACGAGGATGGGCCGGAAGCCTACGGGCACGTTGTCCTGGTGGAGGTTGATCCAGTGGTTCGAGAGCCACCCGGTGCTCGGGTCCTGGAACGTCATGGCCCAGCCCACGCCCGGCATGGTGGCGATGGCGCGGAAGTCGGAGAGCCAGGTCTCGTACTTGCCGAACGCCGACTCGATCGCCTTGCGGAGCTTGCCGCCCGACGGAGGCTCGGCCTGGGCGCCGCCGACCAGGTTCTCGAAGTAGTACTCGTGGTTCACCATGCCGCTGTACTCGAAGCCCAGGCGGCGCGTGAGCTCGGCGTAGACCGGATCCGAACCGGCGGCCTTCCCCTCGGTGCACAGGCCGAAGAGCTTCTCCGTGAGCGCGTTCGTGCGCTTCACGTATCCTTCGTAGAGCTTGAGGTGCTCCTCGATCTGCTTGTCGGTGAGCCCGGTGAGGCCGCGGACCTTCGAGTAGTCGCGCGGGGAGTACCTCTTGACGTCCGCCATCTTTCCCTCCATCCGGCCGGTCGGCCGCGAACCCGTCGTTGTCTTGCCAGCGCTGGACGGGAAGTAGCCCCGCGCTGCGGGAGCGTCAAGGCGACGTTCGGGGCCCCGCGGGGGGTCGCTCCCTTCACGGGGAGAGAACGCCCCTCGCCGCGTCCACACGCCGCACCAGAGGCGAGAGCGCGAGCAGGAGCGCGGCCGCCCCGGCGAGCGCGGCGGAGGTCCCGAGGGCCACGGCCGCTCCGAACGCGTCCCACAGCGCGCCGGTCACGAGCCCCGCGGGCAGCGCAGCGGCCCCGGCGACCCCGTAGTACCAGCCGAAGGCGCGACCGCGCGCTCCCGCCGGCGCGAGGTCCGCGACGAGCGCCCGCTCGGCGCCCTCCGCGAGCCCGTGATAGAGCGCGTAGAACCCGAACAGCGCCGCGATCTGCCAGGGCCGGTCGGCGAAGGCGAACCCCAGATACGCGAGGGCGTAGGCGCTCCACCCCGCCGCGACCACCGCGCCTCGCCGGACCCGGTCGGAGAGCGCGCCGCCCGGCAGCCCGGCGAACGTCTTCACCACGTGGTGCAGGAACCAGAGCAGCGGCACGGCCGCCGCGGGGACGCCCACGTCCCTCGCGCGGACGAGGAGGAAGGCGTCGGTCGAGTTCGCGAGGGCGAAGAGGGCCGAGAGGGCGACGTATGCGCGCAGCTGCGGCGGGAGCGCAGCCGGCGCCGACGAGGTCGGCGTCGCCGTCGAGGTCGACATCGAGGTCGAGGTCGAGCTCGCCGCCGTCCCCACCCGCCGATCCTTCAGCCGGAGCGCCAGCAGGGCCGGCGCCGCGAGCCCGGCCGCCGCCGCGACGGCGAACGTGACACGCACCGACGCCCCCGCCGCGACGAGGCCCGCCGCGAGCAAGGGCCCGGCCGCGGCCCCCAGGTGATCCATGGAGCGCTGGAGCCCGAACGCCCGCCCCGCCTCCCCCGGCGGAGCGGCGTCGGCGAGGAGCGCGTCGCGCGGACCGGAGCGAATGCCCTTGCCGAAGCGATCCGCGACGCGCGCGCCGAGAACGTGCCACGGCGCGACGGCCGCCGCGATCCCGGCCCGCGCGAGCGCAGGGATTGCGTACCCGCCCACGACGAGGAGGCGCCTCGGACCGCGGTCCGAGGCCGTGCCGGCGAGGACCTTCATCGCCGCGGCGATGGCGTCCGCCGCCCCCTCGACGATGCCGAGGTAGCGGACACCCCCGCCGAGCTCCGCCAGGAACACCGGCAGGAGCGGGAAGATCGCCTCGGATGAGACGTCGTTGAGGAGGCTCGCCGCCCCGAGGAGCCACACCACCCTGGGCAGCCCTCGCAGGCCTCGAAACGCCATCGATCCCAGCCTTTCGCGCGGGAGGTTAGAGCACATCCGGCTCCGATGCTAAGGTGCCGCCGCATGGCCAGGAGGAGATCTGCCCCGAGCACCGCGGCGCGCGCGGCCCTCCTCCTCGCCCTGGCGGCGGCGTGCGCCGTGGCCGGGCTGTGGCTCGCGCTGCCGGACCCGGCCGGCCTCGCCCGCGAGAACCCGAGGACCACCGCGCTCATCGAGCAGCGCCGCGCGGAGGCGCGCGCGGCCCGGCGCCCGTTCCGGCCGAGGCAGGCGTGGATCCCTCTCGAGCGCATCTCGCCCACCCTCGTGAAGGCGGTGCTCGCCTCCGAGGACGCGAACTTCTTCGGCCACGACGGGATCGACTGGGATGCGGTCCGCGACGCCGCCGAGCACGACCTCAAGGTCGGCCGGTTCGCCCGCGGCGCCTCGACGGTGACGCAGCAGCTGGCGCGGAACCTGTGGCTCGGAACGGAGAAGAGCCTCTGGCGCAAGGCCAAGGAGGCGGTGCTCGCCGCCAAGCTCGAGCACGCGCTCGCGAAGAAGCGGATCCTCGCCCTCTACCTCAACGTCGTGGAGTTGGGCGACGGCGTCTTCGGCGTGGAGGCCGGGGCGCGCGAGCGATTCGGGACGAGCGCGGCGGCCCTCTCGCCCGCGCAGGCGGTCGTCCTCGCCTCCGTCCTCCCCGCCCCTCGCCGCGTGGACCTGAGCCGGCCCTCGAGCTGGCTCAAGGCCCGCTCGCGCCGGCTCCTCGATCGCCTGCGCGATCACGGGCGGCTCACGGCCGACGAGCATCGCTCCGCGAGCGCCGATCTGGAGCGGATCCTGGCCGGTCCCGCGCCGCGAGACGACCGCGACGAGCCGCCGGAGGAGGAGCAGGCGATCGCGGCGCCGGCGACGCCGCCTCCGGCGCCGGAGCCGCCACCGCCCGACGCCCTGCCCGCCGGCGAAGACTCCTCCGCCGCCGGGACGGGGGCCGGACCCGCCTCCGCGCCTAGGCTCGCGCCTTGAACCACTCGAACGTGCGCGCGAGCCCCTCGGCGAGCGCGACCTGAGGCCGCCACCCGATGGCCGTCGCCGCGGCGGTGGGGTCGATGCAGGAGCGCCGCTGCTCGCCGAGGCGCGCCGGAGCGTGCTCGGGCGGGCGATCCACGCCGGCGGCGCGGGCGAGGTGGCGGTGCAGCTCCACGACGTCGGTCTCGATCCCGGTGCCGACGTTGAGCGCCCCGTCGAAGCGCTTCTCCGCGGCGAGGAGGTTCGCCCTCGCGACGTCCCCTGCGAACACGTAGTCGCGGGTCTGCTTCCCGTCCCCGAAGACCGTGCAGGGCCTCTTCTGGAGGAGCCGGGAGCAGAAGATGGCGACCACGCCGGCCTCGCCGTGGGGGTCCTGCCGCGGGCCGTAGACGTTGGAGTAGCGGAGCGCCGTGTACGGGATGCCGAAGCAGGCCCGGTAGACCCCGAGGTAGAGCTCGCTCGCGGCCTTGGCGGCGCCGTAGTGCGAGATGGGCTTCTGCGGGTGGCTCTCCGGCGTCGGCACCACGTCGGTGTCGCCGTACGTCGCGCCGCCCGAGGACGCGAAGAGGACGTGCTCGACGGAGCGCGCCTCGACGGCGGCCTGCATGAGGTTGAGGAGCCCGCCCACGTTCACGTCCGCGTCGAAGCGCGGATCGGCCATGGACTTGCGCACGTCGATCTGTGCCGCCTGGTGGCAGATCACCTGCGGCCGCTCCTCGAGGAGCGCCTCGCGCGCGGCGCCGCTGCGCACGTCCACCGGGTAGAAGCGGGCCCCGGACGGCACGTTCTCGCGCTTGCCCGCGGAGAGATCGTCGAGGACCGCGACGTCCCAGCCCGCCTCGAGGAAGAGGTCCGCGATCGTCGAGCCGATGAAGCCCGCGCCGCCCGTGATGAGGATCCGCTTTGCCAAGATGTGTCCCTCTCGTCCCGCCTCGCCGCGCTACGACTCGCGCACGCGCTCGCGGAACCAGGCGATGGTGCGCTTCATGCCGTCGTCGAACGACACCTTCGGCGACCAGCCGAGCAGCTCCTTCGCGCGCGTGATGTCCGGCTTGCGGACCTTGGGATCGTCCTCGGGCAAGGGCTTCCGCACGATGGGGACGTTCGCGCCGACGAGGCGCTGCACGGCCTTCGCGAACTCCAGGATGGTGAGCTCGTGCGGGTTCCCGATGTTGACGGGCTCGTGGAAGTCCGAGCGGAAGAGCCGCCACAGGCCCTCCACCTCGTCCTCGACGTAGCAGAAGCTCCGCGTCTGGGACCCGTCGCCGAACAGGGTGATGGGCTCGCCGCGCAGGGCCTGGGCCACGAAGGTGGGGACGACGCGGCCGTCGTCGAGGCGCATGCGCGGGCCGTAGGTGTTGAAGATGCGCGCGATGCGGATGTCGACCTTCTCGTAGCGCCGGTACGCCATGGTGATCGCCTCGGCGAAGCGCTTCGCCTCGTCGTAGACGGCGCGGGGGCCGATGGGGTTCACGTTGCCCCAGTAGCTCTCGCGCTGCGGGTGCTCCAGCGGATCGCCGTACACCTCCGACGTCGAGGAGAGGAGGAAGGTCGCGCCGTTTCGCTTCGCGAGCTCGAGCGCGTTCTCGACGCCGATCGATCCCACGTGCAGCGTCTCGAACGGATGCTCGAGGTAGTCGATGGGCGACGCCGGCGAGGCGAAGTCGAGGACCGCGTGGACTTGCCCCTCCACCTCGAGCGGATCGCAGATGTCCGCCTCGACGAAGTCGAAGCGCGGCTCCCGCGCCAGGTGCTCGAGGTTGCGGCGCGTCCCGGTGACGAGGTTGTCTACGCCCGTGACGCGCCAGCCCTCCGCGAGGACGCGGTCCGCGAGGTGGCTGCCGATGAACCCGGCCGCGCCGAGGATGACGGCTCTCTTGTCGCTCATGCCTGGGGGAATCTACTTCCTCGCGCCCATCTCATCGAGCGTGAGCTGACCGGGCAGCTCGCCGCGATACGCGTCGAGGACCAGGTCGATCCCCTGCCGGATGTACTCGGCCACGGGCACCTTGGTGCGCTGGTGCAGGAGCTTCAGCCGCTCGGCCTGCTCGGGCGTGATGTAGACGGTTGTGGAGATCTTCTTGCGGGCCATGACCTGAGCCGAAACCTAGGTGACCACTGATATAGTGTCAAATACCGTCACGCCTCCCGGGCTGCCGCCCGGGGAGCCGGACGGGTACAATCGAGCCCTTTTCGAGGACTCCATGCGCCGATCCCTCCTCGCCCTCGCCGGCCTCGCCGCGATCTCCTGCGCGGGCGCCCAGAAGCCGGCCGCCCCGGCCGCTCCGGCACCGCAGGCGAGCGAGGCGAAGGTCGTGCCGAAGGGCTTCGAGCCTCAGCCGAACGAGATCGTGACGGAGTACGACCTCACCCACGACGGGAAGCCGGACGTGTGGAAGTACTCGGTGAAGGACGCCAGCGGGAAGGAGATCCTGGTCCGCAAGGAGAAGGACCTGAACGGCGACGGCAAGATCGACACCTGGGAGAAGTACGCGCCCGACGGGACGCTCGTGAAGGTGGTCTACGACCTCGACTTCGACGGCAAGCCGGACGAGATCCTCTACTTCGAGAAGGAGCAGCTCGTGAAGAAGGAGATGGCGTTCGGCTTCGACGGCCTCCCGCGGAGCTGGAGCCACTACGAGAAGGGAAAGCTCGTCCGCAAGGAGCGCGACACGAACGGCGACGGCAAGGTGGATTACTGGGAGTACTGGGAGAACGGCGAGATCGACCGCATCGGCGTCGACACGGACGGGGACGGCCAGGTCGACCGCTGGGAGGCGAAGAAGAGCGCCGAGGCGTCCGCCGAGTCCCCGCCTCAGAAGTAGCCGCCCAGGGCGAGCATCACCTCGAGCGACCGATCTCCGCCCGCCAGGCGGAAGGAGATCCGCGGCGCGACGGAGAAGTCGCTCGCCGGGAACCACTCCAGCGCAGCCCCGACCCCGAAGGCGCCGCCGCTCGCCACGGCGCCGTCCGCCTCGAGGCGCGCCCAGCCCGCGTCGACGAAGAGCTGGGGGCGCAGCGGCGCGTGCCCGAGGGAGAGCCTCAGGCCGGCGGTCCCGGTCACCGCGGAGGCCGCGGCGCGTCCGCCCGTCTCCGCCGCGGACCGGTAGGCCACGCGCGCCACCGCCTCGAGGTCGCCCTCGAGCCAGGCGGAAGCCGTGAGCGCGAACGTCGCGGCTGGGGCCCCGCCCTTCCCGAGCGGGCTCGAGATCCCCGATTCCACTGCGATCCCGTGGTTCGAGAGCTGCGCGACGGCGGGTGCCGCTGCGAGGGCGGCGGCGGCGGCGAGGGCGGTATGGAGGAGGCGCATGCGGCACGGGGAGAGCAAGGGGCGTGCTCATGGCCTCGACATCGTGCGCATGGCTGGCCCGGCGTGGCGACCGCGACCTGGACTGCGACGCCGACCTCGACCTCGACCTCGACCTCGACCTCGGCCCCGACCTCGGCCCCGACCCCGGCCCCGACCTCGACC
>DATDDC010000544.1:0-9221 GCA_036523995.1 Anaeromyxobacter sp. | reverse complement strand
CGCGCCGGGCCAGCGCCGCCCCGCCCGCCATGGCGTAATCGCCGATGCGCCGCGCCAGCTCGTGGAACGCCACCCGCCGGCCGGGCGGCGCCAGCGGGATCTCCACCGCGACGACGAGCTCGTCCGGCTCGAGCGCCGTGGTGTACGGGCCGAGGAAGAACTGCTCCGCGGCGAGGGTGCGGCGCCCGCGCCGCGAGGCGGCCACGATGCGGCCGTCCAGCGCCAGGACGCAGGCGGGCAGCTCGGCCGCGGGATCGGCGTGGGCGAGGCTGCCGCCGAGCGTCCCGCGGTTGCGGATGGCCTCGTGGCCGATGTACGGCGCGGCGCGGGAGAGGAGGGGCGCGTGCTCGGCGACCACCGGCGACTCGACGAGCTCCCGGTGCAGCGTGAGCGCGCCGAGGCGCAGCGCGCCCTTCTCTACGGCGATGCCGCGAAGGGCGTCGAGGCGGCCGATGTCGACGAGCGCCTCCGGCCGGGCCAGCCGCAGGTTCATGACCGGAACGAGGCTCTGGCCACCGGCGATGGGCCGGGCGTCCCCGGCGCGGGTTGCGAGCAGCTCCAGCGCCTCGCCGAGGCTGCTCGCGCGCAGGTACTCGAACCCGTGAGGCTTCACCCGCGACCTCCCCAGGCGACGTTCGCCCCCTGGCGCATCGAGGAGCGGCTGGTTTCGTATCATGGGTCGGTCCGCGCGCGCGAGCGCGCCGTCGTCGCGCTCAGCGCCTCAGCCACGCGGGCCCCAGGCGCTTCAGCGCCTCGAACCAGGCGAGGCTCGCGAGGCCGCCCAGGGCCGCGAGCGCGAGGTCGTGCGCGCTCGCGGGCCCGAAGCGGAAGGCGCTGCGGAGGAGCGGCGCGGCGAAGGCGAGGGCCGCGAAGAGCGTCGCTCCGCCGACCACCGCCCAGGAGGCGAGGTTCGGCCGGAGGAGGGCGCCCAGGGCGCTCCGCCGCCAAGAGCGGTTCACGAGGATGAGCCCGACGTTGCCGCCGACGAGCGCCGCGAACGCGAGCGCGCGCCCCGCGTCGTCGGCGCCCGTGTGGCGGAGCCCGAGGCGATACGCGAGGATGGAGGCGGCGAGGACGCTCGCCCCCTGCAATAGAGCCGTGGCCACGAGGCGCGCATTGAAGAGCGCGGCCGCGGCCCTTCGAGGAGGGCGGCGCATCACGTCGGGCTCGGCGGGCTCGGCCTCGAAGGCGATGGAGCAGGCCGGGTCCACGATCATCTCCACGAAGACGATGTGGATGGGGAAGAGGACGATGGGCCAGCCGAGGAGCAGGGGAAGGAGCGAGAGGCCCGCCACGGGAACGTGCACGGCCAGGGCATAGGCCATGGCCCGGCGCAGGTTGTCGTAGATGCGCCGTCCGAGGCGCACCGCCGCCACGATGGAGGTGAAGTCGTCGTCGGTGACGACGAGCGCCGCGGCCTCGCGCGCGACGTCCGTGCCCCGGCCGCCCATGGCCACGCCGATGTGAGCGGCCTTGAGCGCGGGGGCGTCGTTCACGCCGTCGCCGGTCATGGCCACGACCTCGCCGGCCGCCCGGAGCGCCTGCACGAGCCGGAGCTTCTGCTCGGGCGCGATCCGCGCGAACACCGCGGTGCGGCGAGCGCGCTCCTGGAGCGCCGCGTCCTCCAGGGTCTCGAGCTCCGCGCCCGTGCAGACCGCGCCGGCCTCGAGGCCCACCTGCCGGGCCACGGCCCGCGCCGTCCCCGGCGCGTCGCCCGTGATCATGACGACGCGCACGCCCGCGGCGGCGCACTCCGCCACCGCCTCGGGAACGCCCCGCCGCACCGGGTCCTCGAGGCCGACGAGGCCCACGAGCGAGAAGGGGAAGTCGTGCTGCTCCGGCGGCAGCTCGCCCCCGGCGAGCTCGGCGCGCGCCACGGCGAGGACCCGCAGTCCCGCTGCGGCCATGTCGGCGGCGCGGGCGGCCAGCTCGGCGGCCGCGGCGGCCCCGAGGTGGCAGACGTCGGCGATCGCCTCCGGCGCGCCCTTGGCGGCGACGACGAGCCTGGCGCCGTCCGGAGCCCTCCAGACGTGAGACACCGCCAGCAGCCGCGCGGAGAGCGGGTACTCCCGGACGAGGGTCCACCGCTCGTGCAGGTGCTCCGTGCCGGCGAGCGAGGACGCGCCGAGCCTGTGGAAGGCCTGCTCCATCGGGTCGAACGGATCGCGCTGGCTCGCGAGGATTCCGAGCTCGAGGACCTCGTGCACCGCCTCCGGGAGTGGACCCTCGCCGACGGCGTGCAGCGCGCCCGGGGCCCAGAGGCGGGCGATGCGCATCCGGTTCTCCGTCAGCGTGCCCGTCTTGTCGGCGCAGAGCACCGTGGCGGCACCCAGCGCCTCGACGGCGTGCAGCCTGCGGGTGAGCACGCGGCTCCTCGAGATGCGCCACGCCCCCAGCGCCATGAAGACCGTCAGGATCACCGGGAACTCCTCGGGGAGCATCGCCATGGCGAGGGCGACCCCGGCGAGGAGGCCCTGCAAGAGGTCGCCGCGCGTCAGCGCGTGCAGCGCCACGAGCGCCGCGCAGAGGGTGAGACCCACGATCGCGAACGCCTTCACGAGCCGCGCGACCTCGAGCTGGAGCGGCGTGCGGCCGGGATCGAGCGTGGCGAGCGACGCGCCGATGCGGCCGATCTCGCTCCGCGCCCCCGTGGCCCGGACCTCGGCGACGCCGTGGCCACGCACGACGACCGTGCCGCCGTACACGAACGGCTCCGCCTCGTCGCCGCCCGGGCGCGGATCGTCCGCCCGCGGCGTGCGCTCCGGGGCCGCGTGCTTCCGCACCGGCGCGGACTCCCCGGTGAGGAGCGACTCGTCGACCTCGAGGTGCGCCGCCTCCAGCAGGAAGGCGTCCGCGGGTACGCGGTCTCCCTCGGAGAGGATCACGACGTCCCCGCGAACCACCTCGCGACCGGGGATGCGGCGTCTGGCGCCGCCGCGCACGACGAGCGCCCGCGGGCTCGTGAGATCGCGAAGCGACCGGAGCGCCCGCTCGGTCTTTCGCTCCTGCACGAGGGTGATGGCGACGATCACCAGGACCGCCGGCAGGAGCAGGAGCGCCTCCTCGCGATCTCCGAGCACGAGGTAGATCGCCGCGGCCGCGAGGAGCAGGAGGATCATCGGCTCTCTCACCACCTGGCCGGCGGTGGCGAGAAGCCCCGGCGGACGGTCGCGAGGCAGCTCGTTCGGCCCCTCGGCGCGGAGGCGCGCCACGGCCTCCGCCTCGGCGAGGCCGTCCGCGGGCGGAGCGGGAGCGTTCGGGCGGGAGATCAATCGGACCTCGGCCCTCCCATTTTCGCATCGGGCGGGCTCCCGGGCAGGTCCGATCCCCGGGAGCGGCGAGGGTGCGATCGGCGCGCACGCGTCGGAGCACCACGACCCATCCAGCACGGTCCGAGGGCGCGCGCTCGCCGCGTCGGCCCGCATCCTCCCCGCCGTGCGAACGGCGCGCGGCCCGGCTGCGCACCCGAGCGTGGCCGCGCGCGCGAGGACCACCATCCGGAGTCACCCGGCCTTTCCACGAACGCGCGGCGCGAGGGCGGTACGATCCATTCAGGTCCCGGCTCGAGCACCGGCCGGGGATCACCGCGTGGGGAGGTGGGTCATGGCCGAATGGACCAAGATCTGCTGCGCGATCGATTTCTCGGACGCGTGTCGCTTCGCGATGGCGGAGGCGGCGGACCTCGCGCGCAGGTACCGGGCGCAGCTCACGCTCGTCCACGTGTACGAGCCGCCGCCGCCCCAGCCGCTCGAGGCGCTCGCGCCGGGCGATCAGCTCTTCGGGGTGGCCTGGGTCGACCTGGCGCGGGCCATGGCGGCATGGAGGGCCGAGGCGGAGCACCGCCTGGGTGCGCGGGTGCGCTCGACCGTCCGCGTGGGAGGCGCGGCCGCGGAGATCCTGAGCTTCGCCAGGGAGGACGGGATGGACCTCATCGTCCTCGGCTCGCACGGCGACAAGGGCCAGAGGCATCGCGTGCTCGGATCCGTCGCCGAGCTGGTGGTGCGCGGGGCGCCGTGTCCGGTCCTGGTGATCCGGGAGAAGGAGCTCGGCGACGCGACTCGCATGGCGAGCGAGGCGGCCGAGCACGCCTGAGCGCGAGCACGTGCGGCGGGCCCCCGAACGACGTTGCACCCGGGAGAGCGCGGCCCGAGAATCCCCGCGGACGGACAGCAGGCCATGCCGGACAGGATCCTGGTCGTCAACGCGGGCTCGTCGTCCCTCAAGTTCTCGCTCTTCCTCGAGCGCGGCGGCGAGCCGGTCCTCGACGTGCACGGCGCCATCGAGCGGATCTCCGGCGAGGGCGCGCCGCGCTTCGTCGCCCGCCGGCCGGGCGGCGCCGTGGTGGAGGAGCGGCAGTGGCCGGCGCACGCCCACGTCGGCCACGCCGGCGCGGTCGAGGCCCTGCTCGCCTTCGTCCGCGGCGCGCTCGGGGACGGTCGCCTGGCCGGCGTAGGTCATCGGGTGGTGCACGGCGGCGACGCATTCACCGGGCCGGTGCGCGTCGACGACGAGGTGCTCGCCCGCCTCCAGACCTTCGTCCCCCTCGCGCCGCTCCATCAGCCGCACAACCTCGGCCCCATCCGCCTCCTGCGCGAGCTCGACCCGGCGCTCCCGCAGGTGGCCTGCTTCGACACCGCCTTCCACCGCGGCCTCCCCGCCGTGGCCGAGCGCTTCGCGCTCCCCGAGGAGCTTCACGCGGCCGGCCTCCGCCGCTACGGCTTCCACGGGCTCTCCTACGAGTACGTGGCGTCCGCGCTCCGCTCGCTCGACCGGGCCGCGGCGAGCGGCCGGACCGTCGCCATGCATCTCGGGAACGGCGCCAGCATGTGCGCTCTCCTCGACGGCCGCAGCGTCGCGACGACGATGGGCTTCAGCGTGCTCGACGGCCTGTGCATGGGGACCCGCTGCGGCGCCCTCGACCCCGGAGTGGTGCTCTGGCTCGCCGACGAGCGCGGGCTCGATCCCCGCGCCATCGAGCACCTCCTGTACGACCAGTCCGGCCTACTGGGCGTCTCGGGGATCTCGAGCGACATGCGCACCCTGCTCCCCTCGGCCGACCCGCGCGCGCGCCTCGCGGTGGACCTGTTCGTCTACCGGATCTCTCGCGAGCTGGGGTCCCTCGCCGCGGCGCTCGGCGGCCTGGACGCGATCGCGTTCACCGCGGGCATCGGCGAGAACGCCCCCGCGATCCGCGAGCGCGTGTGCCGCGACGCCGCGTGGCTCGGGGTCGAGCTCGATCCGGCCGCGAACGCCGCGGGCGGCCCGCGCATCACCACCGAGCGGAGCCGGGTCTCCGCCTGGGTGATCCGGACGGACGAGGAGCTCACGATCGCGCGGCACGCCCGCGCGCTGCTCGCGCGAGACGACGCGGCAGGACAGGAGGGAGGGCCCATGACGGCGACCGCACCGAAGCCGGAGGGAGCGACGGCGGCGTCCGCGGCGGGGCGGGCGCGAGCCACGGTGGGGGGAGCGCCGCTCGCGCCGGAGGAGCTGCGGCGGCTCGACGCCTTCTGGCGCGCCTGCAACTACCTCGCGCTCGGCATGATCTACCTGCGGGACAATCCGCTCCTGCGCGAGCCGCTCCGCCCCGAGCACGTCAAGAACCGGCTCCTCGGCCACTGGGGCGCGAGCCCCGCGCTCTCCTTCGTCTACACGCACCTGAACCGCGTCATCCGCGCGCGGAACCTCGACGTGCTCTTCCTGGCCGGACCGGGGCACGGTGCGCCGGGCGTGCTGGGTCCGGTCTATCTCGAGGGGACCTACTCCGAGGTCTACCCGGACAAGGGCCTCGACGCCGAAGGGCTTCGCTGGTTCTTCAAGGAGTTCTCGTTCCCGGGCGGCGTCGGCAGCCACTGCACGCCGGAGACGCCGGGCTCCATTCACGAGGGCGGTGAGCTCGGCTACGTGCTCTCGCACGCCTGCGGCGCCGCGTTCGACGACCCGGACCTGATCGTCGCGGCGGTGGTGGGCGACGGCGAGGCCGAGACCGGCCCGCTGGCGACGTCGTGGCACGTGAACAAGTTCCTGAACCCGATCCGCGACGGCGCGGTCCTGCCCATCCTCTCGCTGAACGGCTACAAGATCGACAACCCGAGCCTGCTCTCCCGCATCCCGCCGGACGAGCTCGTGAGCCTGCTGCGCGGGTACGGCTGGACGCCGTTGCTGGTCGAGGGGTCCGAGCCGGACTCGATGCACCAGGCGATGGCCGCCACGCTCGACCGCTGCGTCGACGCGATCCGCGGGGCGCAGGCCGAGGCGCGCCGGACCGGCGCCGCCTCCCGCCCGCGCTGGCCCATGATCGTGCTGCGCGCGCCCAAGGGCTGGTCGGCGCCGTCCGAGCTCGACGGCCACGCGCTCGAGGGGTCGTGGCGGGCGCACCAGGTGCCCATCGCCGGCGTGAAGGCCGACCCCGCCCGCCTGGCGCTGCTCGAGCGCTGGATGAGGAGCTACCGGCCCGAGGAGCTGTTCGACGGCGCGGGAGCGCCGATCGCCGCCGTCCGCGAGGCAGCCCCCAGGGGCCCGCGCCGCATGAGCGCGAACCCGCGCGCGAACGGCGGCCTCCTCCGGAGGGCGCTGCGGCTGCCCGACTTCCGGAAGTACGCGGTGGCGGCCGGCGCCCCCGGAGCGGCGCAGGCCGAGAACACGCGGCCGCTCGGCGCCTTCCTGCGCGACGTGATGCGGGCGAACCCCGACAACTTCCGCGTCTTCGGGCCCGACGAGACCACCTCGAACCGGCTCGACGCGCTGTACGAGGCCTCGCCGAAGCTGTGGCTCGAGGAGAGCCTGCCGCAGGACGCCGACGGCGGCCACCTCGCCCCGGACGGCCGCGTCGTCGAGATGCTCTCGGAGCACACGCTCGAGGGAATGCTGGAGGGCTACCTCCTCACCGGGCGCCATGGGTTCTTCTCGTCGTACGAGGCCTTCGTCCACGTCATCGACTCGATGTTCAACCAGCACGCGAAGTGGCTCTCCATCTGCAACCACCTGTCCTGGCGCGAGGAGATCGCGTCGCTCAACCTCCTCGTGACGTCCACGGTCTGGCGGCAGGACCACAACGGCTTCACCCACCAGGACCCCGGGTTCCTCGACCTCGTGGTGAACAAGAGCTCGGAGGTGACCCGCATCTACCTCCCGCCCGACGCCAACTGCCTGCTCTCGGTGGCGGACCACTGCCTGCGCAGCGCGAGCTACGTGAACGTGATCGTGGCCGACAAGCAGCTTCACTTGCAGTTCCTGGCCATGGACGACGCCGTCGCCCATTGCGCCAAGGGGATCGGTATCTGGGACTGGGCCAGCAGCGACGAGGGCCGGGAGCCCGACGTGGTCATGGCCTGCGCGGGTGACGTCGCCACGCTCGAGGCGCTGGCCGCCACGGCGCTCCTGCGCGAGGCGTTCCCGGACCTGAGGCTGCGCTTCGTGAACGTCGTTGACCTGTTCAAGCTGCAGCCGGACACGGAGCACCCGCACGGCCTCTCCGACCGCGACTTCGACTCCCTCTTCACGACCGACGCGCCCGTCCTGTTCAACTTCCACGGCTACCCCTGGCTCGTGCACCGGCTCGCCTACCGCCGCACGAACCACCCGAACCTGCACGTGCGCGGCTACAAGGAGAAGGGGAGCATCGACACGCCGCTCGGGCTCGCCATCGAGAACCAGGTGGACCGGTTCAGCCTGGCCATGGACGTCATCGACCGCGTCCCGCGGCTGCGCGGCGCCGGCGCGCACGCCAAGGAGAGGTTCCGCAACCGGCAGATCGAGTGCCGTCTCCACGCGAACGAGCACGGGATCGACCCGCCGGAGATCGTGGGCTGGCGGTGGCCCGCGGGCGGGCGCTGAGGGACGCGGATCCGTTGGAGTGCGAACGATTGCCGCACTCCCAGATGGTGCGCGCCCGGAGCCGAGCGGCCCGTCGTCCGGGGGCTCCCTCTGCGGACGGGTGACGGCGACGGCGGAGCGCCTATGATCCTCTCATGAGGATGGACGCCGCGCCCGACCCCGAGGCCATCGGCCGCGTCCTCTCCCACGTGGTGCGGGGAGCGCGGGTCGTCCGCTGCGAGCCCATCGACGGCATCGGAGCGAGCGCCGTCGCGCGCAAGGAGGGCGGGTACTCGCGCACGTGGCGCGTCGGCGTTTCCGGCGACGCCGGGCAGGTCCACGAGTTCGTGTTCCGGACCGCGGGCGCGGACGAGTTCGGGCACGACCGCAGGGCGGATCGCGCGGCGAACCTGCTGCTCGCCTTCGACACGTTCGGCGCCGTCCCGGATCACGTCCGCGCCGTCGACGTCGGCTTCGCGTCGCCCGGCGGCCTTCGGTCGCTCCGCGACGCCGGGGAGCCGTACCTCGTCACCACCTACGCGGAGGGGTCGCTCTACGCGGAGGACCTGCGCCGCATCGCCGGCGAGCGGAGCGGCTCGGTCATCGACCTCGAGCGCTGCGACGCCCTGGCTCGCTGGCTCGCCGCGCTCCACTCGGAGGCGATGGAGGAACCGGTGGCGTGGCGGCGCGCGGTGCGCGACCTGCTCGGCCACGGCGAGGGGATCTTCGGGATCGTCGACGCCTACCCGCCCGACGTGCCCGCCGCGCCGCCGGGCCGGCTCGCCCGCATCGAGCAGCGATGCCTGGAGTGGCGCTGGCGCCTCCGCGGCCACCCGGAGCGGCTGCGCCGCACGCACGGCGACTTCCACCCGTTCAACATCGTGTTCTCGCAGGGGACGCGGTTCACGCTCCTCGACGCGAGCCGCGGCGGCAAGGGAGATGCCGCGGACGACGTCACCGCGCTCACCGTGAACTACGTGTTCTTCGGGCTGCAGGCGCCGCAGGCGTGGCGGCGAGGCTTCGCGCCCCTCTGGCGGAGGTTCTGGCAGCGCTACCTGGACGCATCCGGCGGCGGGGCCGTCCTCGAGTCGGCCGCGCCCTTCCTCGCCTGGCGCGCGCTCGTGCTCGGCTGCCCCCGCTTCTACCCCGGCCTGGCCCCGCCGGCTCGCGACGCGCTGCTGTCGTTCGCCGAGCGTGCGCTGGCGGGACCGACGTTCGATCCGGGGAGCGCGGAGGATCTGTTCGCGTGAGCGAAGGGACCGTCGTCTGGATCACGGGGCTGCCCGGGGCCGGCAAGTCGACGCTCGCCGCGAGGATCGCCGGGCGCGTTCGCGCCGCGGGCACGGCCTGCGCGGTCCTCGACGGCGACGAGGTCCGCGCCGCCCTGGGGCGGCCGGCGGGCGTCG
>DATDDC010000543.1:0-5523 GCA_036523995.1 Anaeromyxobacter sp. | reverse complement strand
GTACAAGAAGCACGACCGCTTCTACTCCGAGCTCAACGCCTGCCACGCCTGCGGGCTCAGCTTCGGCGAGCTCGCGCCCCAGAGCTTCTCCTTCAACTCGCCGCTCGGCTCGTGCCCGGACTGCCAGGGGCTCGGGACGCGGGCGGAGATGGACGCGGACCTCATCATCCCCGATCCGTCGCTCACCATCCGCGAGGGCGCGGTGGAGCCGTGGGCGAGCGGCATGGAGCGGGGCGAGGGCTGGACGTTCGAGTTCGTGGAGCACCTCTCCCGCTCCTTGAAGATCGACCTCGACACGCCCTGGTCGAAGCTCTCGAAGCGGGACCGCGACGTCGTCCTGTACGGGACCGACGCCGCCGGGAACGGGCGCAGCTGGCGCATCGACTTCGAGGGCGTGGTGAACCAGCTCTACCGCCGCTTCAAGTCGACGGGCTCCGAGGCCATGCGCCGCTACTACATGCGCTACTTCTCGGACAAGCCGTGCCAGACCTGCGGCGGCGAGCGGCTCCGGCCGGAGAGCCGGGCGGTGAGGATCCGCGGCAAGGGCATCGTGGACCTCTCGCGCCTCACCATCCAGGAGGCGCACGGCTGGCTCGCCTCGCTCGACCTCGAGGGCAACGAGGCCAAGATCGCCGACGAGCTCCTGAAGGAGATCCGCAACCGCCTCAAGTTCCTCCTCGACGTGGGCCTCGGCTACCTCACCCTCGACCGGCCCGGCCCGTCGCTCTCCGGCGGCGAGAGCCAGCGCATCCGGCTCGCCTCGCAGATGGGATCCGAGCTCACCGGCGTCATCTACATCCTGGACGAGCCCTCCATCGGGCTCCACCAGCGCGACAACGGGAAGCTCCTCGCCACCCTGAAGCGGCTGCGCGACATCGGCAACTCCGTCGTGGTGGTGGAGCACGACGAGGAGACGATGGAGGAGGCCGACTGGCTCGTCGACTTCGGGCCGGGCGCGGGGCTCCAGGGCGGCGAGATCGTGGCGCAGGGCACGCCCGCGGAGGTGAAGCGGAACCCGGCCTCGCTCACCGGCGCCTACCTCTCCGGCCGGCAGGAGATCAGCGTGCCCGAGCGCCGCCGCCGGGAGGACCACGGCTCCGTCACCGTGGCGGGCGCGCGGGAGAACAACCTGAAGGACGTCACCGTGTCCTTCCCGCTCGGGCGGATGATCTCCGTCACCGGCGTCTCCGGCGCCGGCAAGTCCACGCTCGTGAACGCGGTGCTGCGCCCCGCGCTCATGCGCCTCCTCTACGGCACGCGGGAGGTGCCGGGGAAGCACCAGGCCGTCTCGGGGCACGAGCGGGTCGACAAGGTCATCGACATCAACCAGCAGCCCATCGGCCGCACCCCGCGCTCGAACCCCGCCACGTACACCAAGGTCTTCGATCACATCCGCGACGTCTTCGCCCAGACCCCCGAGGCCCGCACCTTCGGGTACCAGCCCGGGCGCTTCAGCTTCAACGTGAAGGGCGGCCGCTGCGAGGCGTGCCAGGGCGACGGCATGAAGCTCGTCGAGATGCACTTCCTCGCGGACGTGCTCGTGCCCTGCGAGGTGTGCGGCGGGAAGCGCTTCAACGAGGCCACGCTCCGCGTGACCTTCAAGGGGAAGAACATCGCCGAGGTGCTCGACCTCTCCGTCACCGAGGCGAAGGCGCTCTTCCAGAACCACCGCGAGATCGCTCGCATCCTCACGACGCTCGAGGACGTGGGCCTCGGCTACATCAAGCTCGGCCAGCCCTCCCCCACCCTGTCCGGCGGCGAGGCCCAGCGCATCAAGCTCTCTCGAGAGCTGGCGCGCGTCGGCACCGGCAAGACCCTGTACATCCTGGACGAGCCCACCACCGGCCTCCACTTCGAGGACGTGAAGAAGCTCCTCGGCGTCCTCGACCGCCTGGTCGACGCCGGGAACAGCGTCGTCGTCATCGAGCACAACCTCGACGTCATCAAGTACACGGACTGGGTCATCGACCTCGGCCCCGAGGGCGGCGAGGAGGGCGGGCGCGTCATCGCCGAGGGGACGCCGGAGGAGGTGGCTCGCGTGAAGGAGAGCTACACCGGCCAGTACCTCGCGAAGATGCTCGCCGCGCACCGGGCGCGATCGCGCGGCGGGTCGGCGCAGCGGGTGGAGCGGACGGTGGGGGTGTAGCGGCGCCCCTCGCCGTCAATGCGCCACGTACGGCCCGGTCCCGAGCGGCGACGATCGCCCCTCGAGCCCCACGTACACCGCCCGGCCGAGGAAGAACGGCAGCCCCCAGTCGAACTCGCCGCTCCCCAGGCCCGGGCCGGCGAGCGTGGGGAAGACGGCGTTGTTCGCCTTGTCGAGCTGATCGAAGCTCGCGACCTGGAACGCGACGGCGGCGCTGCCGCGTCCGGACGCGCCCGAGTTCGTGGCCGACAGGCTCGCCGCCGACGGCGGGCAGAACCAGTCCGGGTTCGAGGCGCAGACCGGGAGCGACACGCCGCCGGGCGGATCGAAGAAGAGCGCGTTCGAGCCGGTGTCGGCGAAGCTCGAGAAGCTCTTCCCGGCGAGCGACGTCCGGAACTCGCCGCTCCCGTCGAGGTCGAGGACCGAGACCGCGCCCGGCGCGTTGTCCTGCGCGGTCCCGATCCCGAGGACCAGCGTGCCGTCCGCGGACGGCGCGCCGCCGGCGGCGACCGACGGCAGCTTCACGACGACACCGTTGTTGTCCTGGGGCAGCGCGGCGACGGGGTTCTTGACCTGCTGCCCGACCGGCACGGCGGCGCCGCTGCACGAGCCCCCGCTGCAGGCGAAGTAGATGCCGGTGTTCGAGGAGGCGGCGCACGCGCCGCCGCAGTCCTCGGCGAACGCGCCCACGCCCAGGATGCCGTTGAAGCCCGCGCTCGCCGGATCGGTGTCGGGGTTGCTGCAGGAGGGAGGCCGGCCGGAGAAGGTCGCGTCGATCACGTGGACCGGCACCTCCACGGCCGGCTCGCCGCCCAGGATCACGCCGGCGAGCCGAACCGGGCCCCAGCTGGCGGAGAGATCGCCGAAGTGCACGCACTCGGCGAGCTCGCCCGACCCCGCCGAGATGGAGGCGAGCGGCACGGTGAGGACCTGCTTGAAGATCCGCAGCCCGAAGCTGCCCGTGTCGAGCAGGACGTCGTCGATGGTCTGGCAGGTCTGCGTGCCGGGGCTGCACACGGTGACGCGGACGCAGGGCTCGTTCACGTAGGTGCCCGGGTTGCCACCGCAGAGCGCGCCGTCGGCCGAGACCGGCACCACGTTGCGCCCCGTGTCCGGAAGCCCGCCGCCCCCGTCGCCGCCGCACGCGAGCGCGAGCGCCGCGGCGAGCACCGCTCCCGCGCCGAGGCGCCGCTCAACGGATCGCATCGATCTTCACTCCGTGTGGAACGAGGGCCGGGACGTACGCGCGGCCGTGCAGGCTGCGCATGTGTCCCCAGGTCTCCACGACGACGTGGTCGGTCCGCACGCGGCGCCGGCGGCGTCCCGTGGGGCTCGGCTTCGCCGCGGCGCGGCGGTACTCCGGCTCGTAGGAGGCGAGCAGCGTCGACAGGTCCGGGTGGGAGATCCCGTCCCAGGCCACGCCGAACACCACACCCGCCGGCGACACGAACTCGCGCACCGCATGGCCCGGCGAGGCCATCCGCTCGACGGTGTAGCCCTCGTGCGCGACCGCGCCGCCCGGCTCCGCCTGGAGCGCCCTGCGGTCGACCGCGATGGCCTCGGCGCGCTCGCCGAGCCCGGCCGACGCGGGGCCGGCGACCGCGACCGCCGCCGCGGCGAGCGCGGCTCGCCAGCTCGGCGCGACCTTCGCCCGGGATCTCATCCGGCCTCCTCTCCTCCTGCGCGCCCCGCCCGGGGCCCGGTCTCGGACCGCCCCTCGCGACATGGAACCCGCGAGGCCGAGCCTCGTTCCTGAGGTTCGCCACAGGCCCGGCGGGAGCGCACTTCCCGCGGAGAGCGTCCCCTCGCGTCGGTTCCCATCTCCGACGCCCCGGCCGAGCGCGGTCTTCACGGACGACCCCGCGAGAACGCCCCGCGCGGCGGGCGCCCGGCGCCCCGCGTCACACGATCGCGAGCAGCACGGTCAGCGTCGGCAGCGACAGGAGCGTCGAGAGCAGCACCGCCGCCGTCACGAACCCGGGCTCCACGTCGTACTCGGTCGCGATGATCGCGACGAGGATGGCGGCGGGCATGCCGGCCTGGAGGATGCCCGAGGCGCGCTCGAGGCCGGAGAGGCCGAAGGGCGCGGCGAGGACCCAGGCCACGAGCGGCGCCCCCACGAGGCGGAGCGCCGCCACCGCGAACGAATCCGCGCCGGGCCGGAGCGCCTTCGCCTCGGCGAGCTGGACGCCGAGGACGAAGAGCATGGCGGGGATCATGGCGGCGCCGAGCAGGCCGACGGTGCGCTCGACGAAGAGCGGCAGCTGGACGCCGGCCGCAGACACGAGGAGCGCGGGGACGGCGACGAGGATCGCCGGCGTGCGGAACACCGAGACCACCGCCGAGAGGCCCCCGCCGCGCGTCCAGGCCGCGACGCCCACGCAGACCACGAACGAGGTGAGCAGGATGACGATGAAGTAGATCGTCGCCGGCGCGAGCGCCTCCGCGCCGAGCCGGAACTGGATGAGCGCCAGGCCGAAGTTGCCGACGTTCCCGAAGACCGACAGCATCACCCACGCGGCGACCACCTTCCGCGGCCGCCCCAGGAGGCGCGCCAGGGCGAACGCGATGGCCCCGAAGGCGACGTGCGTCACGACGGCGTAGGCGGCCATCCTGCCGGCGCTGGCGAGCGGCACGCGCGAGCGGCTGATCACGTCGAAGGTGAAGGCGGGAACGAACACGTAGTAGGCGACGCGCGAGAGCGTCCTCGCGTCGAGCGACAGGCGGGGGCCGAGCGCCCACCCGAGCGCCACGATCGCGAAGACCGGCGCCACGACGTCGAAGAAGACCGAGAGGAGCTGGGCGGCCATCCGGGCGGGCCACTCTACCGGTGAGCGAGCGGCCCTCGGGCCGGAATCGCACCCGCACCTTCATCCCGGACGGGGAGAACTGCGCGCGGCCCCAGCGGCACCGCCCCTCGCCTGGCCGAGACGTTACCTTCGAGGTGCCATGGCCCATCCACGATCCCCTTCGCGGAAGCTCCTCGTCGCCCTCGCCGCGACCGCGGGCGGCGTCGTCGTCCTGCTCGTCGTCCTCGTCGCCCTCCTCCAGTCCGGCGTCGCCACGAAGCGCGCCGTCGACCTGGTGCTGCCCCGGATCTCGAGCGCGCTCGGCCGGGAGGTCACCCTCCAGGGCGCGAGCCTGAAGCTCTTCCCGAACCCCCGCGTGCGCCTCGGCGGCCTCACGGTGGCCGGGCGGCAGGGCGAGCCGGCGCTCGTCCAGGCGGAGTCCCTCGACGTCGAGGTGGGCCTCTGGCCGCTCCTCCGCTCGCTGGGGAGGGACGTGGAGGTGCGCGCCTTCACGCTCGTGAGACCGACGGTGAACCTGGTCCGCGCGCAGGACGGGACCTGGAGCCACGAGGGCCTGGGGCAGGGCTC
>DATDDC010000542.1:0-3268 GCA_036523995.1 Anaeromyxobacter sp. | reverse complement strand
GTCGGCGTGCGCAGCCCGACCGCCACGTCGTTCGTGAGGTGGTTCCCGCCGAGGGAGATCACGGCGGTGTGCTGGATCGCGCCGTTGTGGAAGACCGCGATGTCGGTCGTGCCGCCGCCGATGTCGACGAGGCAGACGCCGAGCTCCTTCTCGTCGTCGGAGAGCGTCGCGAGCGACGACGCGAGCGGCTGGAGCACGATGTCCGCCACGTTGAGGCCGGTGCGCTGCGCGCACTTCACGATGTTCTGCGCGGAGGAGACGGCGCCCGTGACGATGAGCGCCTTCGCCTCGAGGCGCACGCCGCTCATGCCCACCGGCTCCTTCACCCCGTCCTGGTCGTCGACCACGAACTCCTGCGGCAGGACGTGGATCACCTCGCGGTCGAGCGGGATGGCCACGGCCTTGGCCTGGTCGATGACCCGGTCCACGTCCTGCTGGCGGACCTCCTTGTCCTTCACGGCCACGACGCCGTGCGAGGGGAAGGCCTTGATGTGCCCGCCGGCGATGCCCGTGTAGACGGTGGTGATCTCGCACCCCGCCATGTGCTCCGCCTCCTCGATGGCGCGCTTGATGGAGGCGACGGTGGCGTCGATGTTGACGACGACCCCCTTCCTCAGGCCCTTCGACGGGTGCGATCCCACGCCGATGATGTCGATGCCGTCGTCGGTGACCTCTCCGACGATGGCGCAGATCTTCGTCGTGCCGATGTCGAGGCCGACGAGGATGTCTCCGGTCTTCGCCATGACCACCTCCGGGCGAGTTCGCGCGACGCGCTTCGCCCACCTTCGGCCCTCTCGGGCCGCTACCTTCCCCGCGGCGGGGAGGGCGTCTCGGCCTTCCCCTTCGCGGAGCCACCACTCATGGCGAGCCGACCACCGGTCTCGCCCCTTCTCCCCGCCAGCCGCACGGTCACCCAGTCCGGGCGCCGGCGGTTGTCGAGGTGCAGCACCTGGGCGCGCTCCCGGTCGGCCGCGACGGCCGAAAGGACGCGCTCGAGGCGCTCGAGCTTCTCGGGGAGGTCGCCGTGCCCGAGGCGAACCTCGAGCCCGTCGTCTCCCGCCCACAGGGTCGTGCCGCTTTCCGGATCGACGTGGATCTCGGAGACGGGCTCGGCGCGATCGAGGCCGCGCTCGCTCCAGCGCGCCAGCAGCGCCAGCGCCGCGGAGAGGAGCGGCTCCACCTCCTCGCGCCGATCGATCCAGGCCTCGCGCGCGATGCCCGTCACGACGGGCAGGTCGAGGCCGTCGCCCGGCACCGCCCGCTTGAAGACCTCCCCCTTCGCGTCCACGAGGTAGAGGCCGCCCAGTTCGACGAGCGCGGCGGCGCGCCGCTCCGAGACGCGCACGACGAGCGTCCGCGGCAGCTCGCGCTCGACCTCGGCCGAGGTCAGCCACGGGTGCCGCCGGAGCGCGGCCGCGACGAGATCCGTGTCGCAGAGGAGGAGGTGGTCGCCGCGCTGCACGGGCGAGAGCTCGAGCAGCTCCTCCGCGGTCGCTCGCGAGAGGCCCTCGAAGCGGATCTCCCGGATGCGGAAGGCGTCGCCGAGCGCCGCGTGGCGCCAGAGGAGGACGCCTCCCAGCGCCAGCGCCGCGAGGGCGGCGAGAGAGGGGAAGGCGCGGACGAGGGCGCGCGCGGCGTTCCTCCGCCGCTCGCCCGGGACCCTGTCCACCCGCCGCCGGTTCGAACCCCGCGCCACCGCCGCTCCCTGTCCCCGGCCCCGCGCCGCCAGGGGCCTCGGAGGCCTCGCGAGCCGAGGGATTCCGGGCGCTATCGCCCGAGGATGGAGCATGCCCCGCGGCCGGCTCGAGGCAAGTTTTCGACCGGCGCGATATCGACCGGGCGTGAGCGTTGCGGTAGATGAAACGGGCGCCAGGACTTTCCCGGCGCGATGTGGTGAAGCCTACGGAGCTCGAGCACACATGCGCACCCTCCTCCTTCTCCTGGCCCTGGGCGCCGCCGCCGGCGCGGCCCTCTCCGCCGGCGCCGTGGACAACCGGCTCGCGCCGGTGCCGCGGACCGAGGCGGCGTCCACGCACGGGCCCTACGAGATGGGCGCCTGCGAGACGTGTCACCAGCGCCACGACGCCGGGAACCCGGGCGCCGCGACCGCGCGCTCGAACGACCTCTGCTTCGGATGTCACGACGAGTTCCGGGGGACTTCGGCGGTGAGGCTCGAGTCCATGGTCCACCCCGGCGCGAGCGCCGACTGCACCGGCTGCCACAACCCGCACAATTCCCGGAAGAAGAAGCTCCGCCTCTAGGCGGCGGTTTCCCCCTCGGTATTGGTTCGGATCAATGCCGAGGGCCACCCCTTCGTAACAATATGCTGGCCCCCGGAGCGGACCCTAGAATGACGAAGCGGCTCATGATCATCGCGGCGTGCGCGAGCGTGGGGGTGGCCCTTGCCCCGGCCGCCCTGGCGGCGCCGCTCAAGACCGAGGTGAGGAAGACCCCGCTCCGGCGCGGGGCCGCCGTGGCGCCCCTGCCCCGCGAGAAGGCGAGCCGGTCGCACGCGCCGTACGAGAGCGGCCAGTGCGGCGTCTGCCACCAGAACAACGACGCCGCGAACCCGGGGCCCATCCGCCACGCCAGCGTGAACGAGCAGTGCTTCGAGTGCCACGACGACGTGCGGGACATCATGGCGCGCAAGTACAAGCACGTCCCGGCGCTGGAGGCGTGCACCGACTGCCACAACCCCCACAACGCCCCGGAGCCGGCGCTCCTCGCCAGGGAGACGGTCGAGCTCTGTACCTCGTGCCACGCCGGCATCAAGAACCAGCTCGCCAAGGGCAAGACGCAGCACGGCGCCGTCACGAAGAACAAGAAGTGTGCGAACTGCCACAACCCGCACGCGTCCAACGTGGAGCGGCTCCTCATCGCGCTCCCATTCGATCTGTGCGTGAACTGCCACTCCAAGGACGGCATGGTCGCCGCCGACGGCAAGACCATGACGAACTTCAAGAGGTGGCTGGACGAGAACAAGGTCTGGCACGACCCCGTCCGCGCCAAGGACTGCTCCGCCTGCCACCGCACGCACGCCGGCGACAACTTCCGCCTGCTCGTGGCGGACTTCCCCTCCGCCTTCTACGCCCCGTACGAACGGAAGAACTACGCGCTCTGCTACGGATGCCACAACGACCGGGTCGTCTCCGAGGCCGAGACCACCACGCTGACCGGCTTCCGCGACGGCTCCAAGAACCTCCACTTCGTGCACGTGAACCGGGAGCGGGGGCGGACCTGCCGCGCCTGCCACGAGGTCCACGCCTCG
>DATDDC010000541.1:0-25062 GCA_036523995.1 Anaeromyxobacter sp. | reverse complement strand
CTTCGGCGAACGCCTGACCTTACGCGAGGCCTCTGACAGCCGGGGCCGCGGTGCGTTCCGACCCGCACCCGGAGCGCAGCGGGCGCTCGCTCGCGCCGGCGCGGCGCCGGGGGCGCGATGGCTCGACCCCTCACCGCGTGTTAGAACGCCATCCCCTTCATGCCGGCGTCGAACGCGCACATCCGCAACTTCTCGATCATCGCGCACATCGATCACGGCAAGTCGACCCTCGCCGACCGGCTGCTCGAGAAGACCGGCACCGTGTCGGAACGCCAGGCCCAGGCCCAGTTCCTCGACAACATGGAGCGCGAGCGCGAGCGCGGGATCACCATCAAGGCCCAGACCGTGCGCATGCGCTACCGCGCGCGCGACGGCCGCGAGTACGAGCTCAACCTCATCGACACCCCCGGCCACGTGGACTTCGCCTACGAGGTGTCGCGCTCCCTCGCCGCCTGCGAGGGCGCCATCCTCGTCGTGGACGCGAGCCAGGGCGTCGAGGCGCAGACGCTCGCCAACGTCTACCAGGCCCTCGATCACGACCTCGAGATCGTCCCCGTCATCAACAAGATCGATCTGCCCTCGGCGGACGTGGAGGGTGTGCGCAGGGAGATCGAGGAGGTCATCGGCCTCGACGCGAAGGACGCCGTGCCCGCCTCCGCCAAGGAAGGGATCGGCATCGAGGAGATCCTCGAGCAGATCGTGAAGCGGGTGCCGCCGCCCGAGGGCGATCCCGCCCGTCCCCTCAAGGCCATCATCTTCGACTCCTGGTACGACTCGTACCGCGGCGTCGTCATGCTGGTGCGCGTCTTCGACGGCGCGCTCCGGCCCCGGCAGAAGATCCGCCTCTGCTCGAACCGCAAGGAGTTCGAGGTGCAGGACCTCGGCGTCTTCGCGCCGTTCGCGACGCCGGTCCAGGAGCTCACGGCCGGCGAGGTGGGCATCGTCGTCGCCAACGTGAAGGACGTCCACGACGCCAAGGTCGGCGACACCATCACCGAGGCGGACCGCGAGACCCTGGAGCCGTTCCCCGGCTTCAAGGTCGTGAAGCCCATGGTCTTCTCGGGCGTCTTCCCCATCGAGGCCAAGGACTACGATCAGCTCCGCGATGCGCTCGAGAAGCTCTCCCTCAACGACTCGGCCTTCACCTACGAGCCCGAGACCTCCCAGGCGCTCGGCTTCGGCTTCCGCTGCGGCTACCTCGGCCTGCTCCACATGGAGATCGTGCAGGAGCGGCTCGAGCGCGAGTACGCGCTGGCCCTCATCACCACGGCGCCGTCCGTGGTCTACCGCGTGACCGACACGGCCGGGGCGGTCCAGGAGATCGACAACCCGGCGAAGCTCCCTCCGGTGCAGAAGATCGCGAAGCTGGAGGAGCCCATCCTCACGTGCCACGTCCACGCCCGGAGCGAGGACGTGGGCGGCATCCTGAAGCTCTGCCAGGAGCGGCGAGGCCTGCAGCGCGACATCAAGTACCTCGGCACGAAGCGCGTGCAGATCACCTACGACATCCCGCTCGCCGAGGTGGTCTTCGACTTCTTCGACAAGCTCAAGTCCGTCTCCCGCGGCTACGCCTCCCTCGACTACGAGCTCAAGGGCTACGAGGAGGCGGACCTCGTGAAGCTCGACATCCTCATCAACGGGGAGCCCGTCGACGCGCTGTCGGTGATCGTCCACCACGAGCGCGCCTACCAGCGGGGCCGCGATCTCTGCCAGAAGCTCCGCGAGGTGATCCCGAAGCAGATGTACGAGGTGGCCATACAGGCCGCCATCGGCGCCAAGGTCATCGCCCGCGAGACGGTGAAGGCGTTCCGCAAGAACGTCCTCGCGAAGTGCTACGGCGGCGACATCACCCGCAAGCGCAAGCTCCTCGAGAAGCAGAAGGAAGGAAAGAAGAGGATGAAGCAGGTGGGCTCGGTGGAGATCCCGCAAGAGGCCTTCCTGGCGGTGCTGAAGGTGGAGGACTGACCGATCGGATGATGGGTGGCCCACACGCGCGCGCGGCGGGGGCGACGGGAGGCGCCTCGCCGGGCGGCGAGCGCCGCCGCGAGGCGGGAGGAGACCGGGCGGGCAGGGGTGGGGCCTCGCGCGCTATGCTCGCGGGCCGGGGCGGGACGCCCCTTGGTGACCGGTGGCCGATCCCCTGAAGAGGATCCAGCGCGCCCGCCGCGACGCGCAGCGCTTCGCGCGGGACGCCCGCCGCCTGGCCGCGCGGCACGCGAAGAAGCTCGGCAAGGCCGCCAAGAAGGAGATCGACCAGGCCGCGGAGCAGGTGGAGGCCGCGGCGAGGGAGGGCGAAGAGGAGCGGCTCTCCGCGGCGCTTCGGGCCCTCGACGACCTGTGGGCGGAGCACCTCGCCTTGCGGGCGAAGCCGCTCTGGCGCGAGTACGGCGAGCCCATCGCCGCCGCGGTGGTCCTGGCGCTCGTCCTGCGCGGCTTCGTGGTGGAGTCGTTCCGCATCCCCTCCGGCTCGATGGCGCCCACGCTCCTCGCCGGCGATCACGTCTTCGTGTCGAAGCTCGCCTACGGCGTGCGCCTCCCCTTCACGCACCTGCGCGTCCTGTCGCGCGCGGGTCCCCGCCGCGGCGACGTCATCGTCTTCGAGAGCCCGCGCGAGCGGGGCGTCGACGTGGTGAAGCGCGTGGTGGGGATCCCCGGGGACGTCGTCGAGCTCCGCGAGCAGGTGCTGTACGTGAACGGCGTGCGCCAGCCGCGCTCGCCGCTCGGCGAGATGTCCTACGAGGAGCGCGCCGACGAGCGCGGCGTTCCCCAGCAGGACGTCTGCCGGCGCTACCGCGAGTCGATCGCGAAGGGCGACCTCCTCCACCCGGACCTCGAGCTCGAGGGCGCCGCCGAGGCGAGCTGGCAGGGAGCGGCCTCCGCGGGCGTGGCGACCTACGAGGTGCTCCAGTGTCGGCGGGCGCGGCTCGCCTCGCGCGAGGGGCCCTACGAGATCGTGCGCCCCGGGCACGTCTTCGTCCTCGGCGACAACCGCGACCGCTCGGCGGACAGCCGCGCGGCCGGGGGCTGGCAGGTCCCGCTCGGCAACGTGAGGGGCAGGGTCGAGCTCGTGTTCTTCAGCTGGGGCGCCGGCGCCACCTGGCCCCGCGGCGGCACCGGCCCCCGCCTCGACCGGCTTTTCAAACCCGTCGAGTAGCGGTAGAAGCACTCGCTTGATGAGCGGTCCTCGAGTCGATCTCGCCCGGATGCAGCGCGGGGCGATCACCTGGGTGACCCTCCTCCTCTTCGTCGCCGCGACCGTCGGCGGCTACCTGCTCTGGGTATGGGGGCCCATCTATTACGAGAACTACGCCGTGAAGCAGGTCGTGCGGGACTACATGAACCAGGCGGTGAAGAACCCGAACGACGCGACGCTGCGCAGCTTCATGGTCCTCAAGATCCGCTCGCTCGCCGAGGTCGAGGGCGTGGACGCGTACGGCCGCCCCGCGCGCCTGCCCGCCATCCCGCTCGAGGAGCGGGACGTCGTCTGGGAGCGCGACAAGAGCGCGCAGCCGCCCACGCTTCGCGTCACCTTCGACTACGTTCGCGAGGTGCACCTGCCCATCCTCGATCGGACGGCCTCGAAGGTGTTCACGGTCGACCTCTCGAACGACCTCACCATCCCGGACTGGGGGCCGGCCCGCTGATCCCCGGGGAGGAGCGCATGAACGCGCAGGACATCGACCGGGCGGTGCGACGCCTCGGCCGCGAGATCGCGGAGCGCGCCAAGGGGAACGGCGCCGCGCGCGATCTCGCCATCGTGGGCATCCGCCGGGGCGGCGTCTTCCTCGCCCAGCGGCTGCGGCGCGAGCTCGCCCAGGCCCTCGGCTCCGAGCCGCCCCTCGGCACCCTCGACATCGCCCTCTACCGCGACGACCTCGCCGAGAAGGGCGCCACGCCCGTCATCGGCCCGACCGACGTGCGCTTCCCGGTGCAGGGGAAGACCATCGTGCTCGTGGACGACGTCCTCTATACCGGCCGCACGGTCCGGGCGGCGCTGGACGAGCTCGTGGACTTCGGGCGGCCGCGGCGCGTCTGGCTCGCGGTCCTGGTGGACCGCGGCGGGCGAGAGCTGCCCATCGCCCCGGACTTCGCCGGCGTGCGCATCGAGGTGCGCGACGAGGAGGACGTCCAGGTGCGCCTGCGCGAGTCGGGCGCGGCCGAGGACGCCGTGGTGGTGAAGCCGAGGAGGGCGTCGTGATCGGGCGGCAGAAGCACTGCCTGGCGCTGGAGGACTACTCCCGCGAGGAGATCCTCGAGGTCCTCGATCTCGCCGTCTCCATGAAGGAGGTCCTGCAGCGGCCCATCAAGAAGGTGCCCTCGCTCCGCGGCAAGAGCATCGTGAACCTCTTCTTCGAGGCCTCCACGCGCACGCGCAGCTCCTTCGAGATCGCCGCCAAGGTGCTCTCCGCCGACGCCCTCAACTGGACGGCGGCCGCCTCCTCGGTCACGAAGGGCGAGACGCTCGTCGACACCGCGCGGAACCTCGAGGCCATGCGCCCCGACGTGCTCGTCATCCGCCACTCGGCGGGGGGCGCGCCGCGGCTCGTCGCCGAGCGGGTGGGCTGCTCGGTGGTGTCGGCCGGGGACGGGGCGCACGAGCATCCGACCCAGGGGCTCCTCGACTGCTTCACCCTGCGCGAGCGGCTCGGCTCGCTCGAGGGGAAGACCGTCGCCATCGTGGGCGACATCTCGCACTCCCGCGTGGCGCGGTCCGACCTCCACGCCCTGCCCAAGCTCGGGGCGAAGGTGCGGCTGTGCGGGCCGCCCACGATGATCCCGCTCGGCGTCGAGAAGCTCGGCGCCCAGGTCCACCACAAGCTCAAGGACGCCGTGGAGGGCGCGGACGCCGTGGTGATGCTCCGCATCCAGCACGAGCGCATCGGCGATCCGCTCATCCCCAACACCCGCGAGTACTCGAAGTACTGGGGCCTCAACGCCAAGAAGGCGGAGGAGTGGCTCAAGCCCTCCTGCCTCATCCTCCACCCCGGCCCCATCAACCGCGGCGTGGAGCTCTCGCCCGAGGTGGCGGACGGCCCGCGCAGCGTCATCCTCGACCAGGTGCAGAACGGCGTGGCGGTGCGCATGGCGATCCTCTACCTGCTCGCCGGGGGCAAGGCCGCCGAGGGCGCCGAGGGGAAGGCATGACGGACACGCTCTTCATCGAGGGCGGGCGGGTCATCGATCCGGCGAGCGGCACCGACGGCGTCCGCACGGTGGTGGTGCGCGACGGCAAGATCGCAGAGGTGGCCGAGCGGGTGGAGCGGCCGCGCGACGCGCGCTCCATCGACGCCCGCGGCCGGTGGGTGACCCCGGGCTTCGTGGACCTCCACGTCCACCTGCGCGAGCCGGGCCAGGAGTACAAGGAGACGGTCGCGACGGGCGCGCGCGCGGCGGTGGCGGGCGGCTTCACCACCATCTGCGCCATGCCCAACACGAAGCCCGTGAACGACAGCGCGTCCGTCACCGAGCTCGTGCTCGCCCGCGCCGCGCAGGCCGGCCTCGCCCGCGTGCTGCCCGTCGGCTGCGTCTCGCGGGGCCAGGGAGGCGAGGACCTCGCCGAGTACGGCGAGCTGGCGGCGGCCGGCTGCGTCGCGGTCTCCGACGACGGGAAGCCCGTGGCGAGCTCGGCGCTCATGCGCCGCGCCCTCGAGTACGCGCGGGCCTTCGACCTCCCCGTGGCCGTCCACGAGGAGGATCCCCTCCTCGCCGGGAAGGGCGTCATGCACGAGGGCGCCGTCTCGACGCGGCTCGGGCTGAAGGGCGTCCCGGCCGCGGCCGAGGAGGTGATGGTCCTGCGGGACCTCGCCCTCCTCGAGCTCACCGGCGGGAGGCTCCACCTCCAGCACGTCTCGACGAAGGGCTCGGTGCGGGCCGTCCGCGACGCGAAGCGCCGCGGCCTCGCGGTCACCGCGGAGGTGACTCCGCACCACCTCTCCCTCACCGACGAGGACGTGGCGGCCTCCGGCTACTCGACCGACTTCAAGATGAACCCGCCGCTCCGCTCGGCAGAGGACGTGGCGGCCGTGCGGGAGGGGCTCGCCGACGGGACGCTCGACGCCGTGGCCACCGACCACGCGCCGCACACCGAGGTCGAGAAGGACCTCGAGTTCGACGCCGCGCTGAACGGCATCGTGGGCCTCGAGACGGCCTTCCCCGTCTGCCTGGAGCTGGTGCGGAGGGGCGTGCTCGCGGAGCGCCGCCTCGTCGAGGCGCTCACGATCGGGCCGGCGCGCGCCTTCGGGCTCTCCGCGGGAACGCTCGCCCGCGGCGCCGCGGCCGACCTCGCCGTCCTCGACCCCGCCGCCGAGTGGGTGGTGGAGCCGGCGCGGCTCTTCTCCAAGAGCAAGAACACCCCGTGGAAGGGGAAGCGCCTCGTCGGGCGTTGTGTCTACACCGTGGTGGGCGGGCGCATCGTCCACGCGGAGGGCAGGGCGGAGCGATGACGAAGCGGGCGATCCTGGCGCTGGCGGACGGCACGACCTTCGAAGGCCGCTCCTTCGGCGAGAGCGGCGAGGCGAGCGGCGAGGTGGTCTTCAACACCTCGATGACCGGCTACCAGGAGATCCTGACCGACCCCTCCTACGTCGGGCAGATGATCTGCATGACGTACCCGGAGCAGGGGAACTACGGCGTGGTCCGCGCCGACGACGAGTCGGCCCGGCCGCACGCCACCGGCTTCATCGTGCGCCACCACGCGGAGCAGCCGTCGAACTTCCGCGCGGAGGAGAGCCTCGGCTCCTACCTCGTCCGGAACGGCCTCGTCGGCATCTCGGGCATCGACACGCGGCGCCTCGCCAAGCACATCCGCACCGCCGGCGCGCAGATGGGCGTCATCTCCACGGAGGGGAGCGCGAAGGCGCTCGTGGAGCGGGCGCGCGCGCTGCCCGGGATGGAGGGACAGGACCTCGCCACGCTCATCTCGACGAAGACGCGCTACGAGTGGAAGGAGCGGGGCGCCGACGCCTGGACGGACGCCCAGCGCAGCGAGGACGAGCGGTCCCGCTTCCACGTGGTGGCGTACGACTGGGGGCTCAAGCGCGCCATGCTGCGGCTCCTCGCCGAGGCCGGCTGCCGCGTGACCGTGGTGCCGTCGGCGACCACCGCGGCGGAGGCGCTCTCCCTGAAGCCCGACGGCATCTTCCTCACCAACGGCCCGGGCGATCCGGCGGCGGTGGTGGGGGCCCGCGAGACGGTGGCCTCGCTCCTCGGCAAGCTGCCGGTCTTCGGCATCTGCCTCGGGCACCAGATCCTGGCGCTCGCCCTGGGCGCGAAGACCTACAAGCTCAAGTTCGGGCACCGCGGCGCGAACCAGCCCGTGAAGGAGCTCGCCACCGGCAAGGTGGACATCACCGTCCAGAACCACGGCTTCGCCGTCGACGACAAGACCGTCGGCAAGCGCGCCCGGGTCACGCACGTGAACCTGAACGACGGCACCGTGGAGGGGCTCGAGGTGCTCGACGCGCCCGCCTTCAGCGTCCAGTACCACCCGGAGTCGTCGCCCGGCCCGCACGACGCCCGGCCGCTCTTCGTCCGCTTCGTGCAGATGATGGAGCGGGTGCGATGAGCCTCTCGCGCCACCACGAGAGGCTCCTCTCGTGGGCCACCGCCGAGCCGCGCAAGGACCTCCTCCTCGCCGCGCGCAAGGAGCACTTCGCCCGCTACGGCGAGCCGCACGAGGAGGACCGGTCGTTCGAGGTCCGCGTGAACGGCATGCTCGATCACTACCTCTACGACTTCCGGCCCGCGGGCGGCACGGACACGACGCTCGAGCGCTTCGTCGCCTCGCAGGCGGCGACGCTCTCTCCCGAGGAGCTGAAGGCCTTCCGCGATCTCGGCTCGAACGTGCACGGCCTCTTCGAGGTGCGGAAGATCGGGGACGCCTCGGTGCGGCTGCGCGAAGTGTTCAGCGGCAAGGACCACGACGTGACCGAGCGGCGGCAGGTGGCCGGCCTGGAGAAGGGCGACCTGCTCGAGGCGCGCCTCCTCCCCTTCGACGGCGCGCTCTTCTTCTCGGGGGCGTTCCTCTACCACCCCCGCGAGGCGCGCAAGCCCATCCTCGCCGAGGTGAAGCGCCTCAAGAAGAACGCGGGCAGGGGGGCTTCACCTGACGTGAAGGCCTTCCTCGCCGCGCTCGGGCAGATGGCGCTCAAGCTCGAGCGGTACCGGAACGTGAGGCTCGAGTCCATCTACGACTTCAGCGGCGCCAGCCCCGCCATGACGCCGCGGCCCGCGCGCTGACGCGGACGCCGCCCCCTGGGGCCTAGAGCCGCGTCGCCATGCCCTTGCGGCCGCGAGGGTGGGCCTTCGCCAGGTCCTGGGGCGTGAGCCCCTCCTCGTCCATGAGCCGGCGCGAGGCGACGATGGGCACGTGCGCGGACACCGCGAGCGCGATCGACTCCGAGGGAACCGCCTGGAGCTCGAGGGGCCTCCCCGCCTGCGAGATGCGCACGCGGGCGCCGGCCGAGGTCTCCTCCGCTCGCTCGATCTCGACCTCGGCGACGCGGCCTCCGAGCGCCGCGATGGCGCGGTCGAGCAGGCTCCCGCCGCTGGCGCCGGGGGAGAAGCGGCGGCCGTCGGGCACGAAGAGCGGCAGGATCGTCTGCTTGCCCTTCTCGCGGAGGACGAGGATGCCCGCCGGGCCCTCGGGCACCGGCAGCACGCCGACGAGCTCGAGCTCCACGCGGGCGCGCCCGTCGTGGACGGGGCCGCGCGCCGCCGCGGCGACGACGCCGAGCGACCCGCCGAAGAGGAGCAGCGGGAGGGCGAGCATTCCGGTGGCCGCCGCGTTGGGCATCGTGTCCCCTCGAAGGGCCAGGACAGGGTGACCCCCGCCCGCCCGTTCCCAATCTGGGGTCGGCTCGCCCGGGCGTGCCACCGCCGGGGCGCGGCCCCTCCTCCGTCGTTGCGGAAGGCGGGGGGTCTCGTTCGGGCCACGCAATCGCAATCCTCGTGGAGTGGACTTCTCGCTCCTCGAATCGGTGCCGGACGCGATGATCATCGTCGACGCCGGCGGGATCGTGATCCACGCGAACGGCGTCGCCGAGCGGCTCTTCGGCTGGCCGAGGGCCGAGCTCGTGGGGAAGCCCGTCGAGGTGCTCCTGCCCTCGCGCTACCGGGAGGAGCACCGGCTGCACCGCGCCGCCTACCTCGCCGCGCCGCGAACGCGGCCCATGGGCCTCGGCCTCGATCTCTCCGGGCTCCGCCAGGACGGGACCGAGTTCGACTGCGAGCTCAGCCTCTCGCCCATCGACGTGGACGGCGGCCCCTGCGTCATAGCGGCGGTGCGCGACGTCTCGGAGCGGAAGAAGCTCGAGCGGAACGCCGACCTCTGGCGCAAGGCGCGCGAGGAGGTGCGGGAGCGGGACGAGTTCCTGTCCATCGCCTCGCACGAGCTGCGGACGCCGGTGACGGCCCTCCAGCTCCAGCTCCAGCTCCTGCGGCGCTCCGCGCAGCGCTCCAGGGACGACCTGCCGAGGCTGCTCGTCGACAAGGTGGAGACCCTCGACCGCCAGACCCGGCGCATCTCCGCGCTCGTGAACGAGCTCCTCGACGTCTCGCGCATGCGCCTCGGGAAGCTCGAGCTGCGCCCCGAGGATCTCGACCTCGCCCAGGTGGCGCGGGAGACGGTGGAGCACCTCCACGACGAGCTGGCCCGCTCCGGCTCGCTCCTGCGCCTGGATCTCTCGACGGTGCAGGGCCGCTGGGATCGCGTCCGCATCGAGCAGGTGATCACGAACCTCCTCGTGAACGCGGCCAAGTTCGGGGAGGGGAACCCCATCATCCTCGAGGTCTCGGCGCACGGCGACCGCGCGCGCATCCGCGTCACCGACCGCGGCATCGGCATCGACCGGGAGCACCTGGCCCGCGTCTTCGAGCGCTTCGAGCGGGCCGTGCCCTCCCATCACTTCGGAGGCCTCGGCCTCGGGCTCTACATCGTGCGGCAGATCGCGGAGGCCCACGGCGGCGAGGTCAAGGTGGAGAGCACGCCCGGCTCGGGCGCCGTCTTCACGGTGGACCTGCCGCTGGAGCCGCCCGCCGCTCTCGCCGAGGCGGACGGCCGGCTTGACCGGAGGCGCTCCCGGTAGGACCCTGCGGCCGCGTGAAGCGCCTCGTCGTGAACGCGGACGACCTCGGCTACGACCCGGCGATCGACCGGGGCATCCTCGAGGCCCACGCGCGCGGGATCGTCACCTCGGCCACGGCCATGGTGGAGACGCCGTTCTCGGCCGAGGCCCTCCGCGCCGCGCCGCCTTCGCTCGGCCTGGGCCTCCATGCCGTCCTCGATCCGGGCGCGGGGAGGGCGGCCGCGGAGGCTGCGCTCCGTCGGCAGATCGAGCGCTTCCGGGCGCTCCGCGGCGCCGCGCCCACGCACCTCGACAGCCACAAGCACGCGCACGCGCGCCCGGAGGTCCTCGCGGCGTTCGCGGACGTCGCGGCGGAGTTCGCGCTTCCGGTGCGCGCCGTCGACGCGCCCATGCGCAGGGCGCTGCGGGCGCGCCGGGTGGCCACCTCCGACGCGTTCCTGGGCGACGCGGCCCTTCGGCCCGCCTGGACCCTCGAGGCGCTGCTCCACGCGCTCGCCGGCGTGGGAGAGGGCCTGACCGAGCTCATGGCGCACCCCGGCCACGCGCCCTCGCGCGCGAGGACGAGCTTCGGCGCGGAGCGGGAGATCGAGCTTCGAGCGCTCTGCCACGACGAGGCGCGCGCCGTCCTCACCCTCGCCGGCGTCCGCCTGTGCAGCTGGGCGGACGTCCCTCGCGGCTCGGGCGGGGCCCCGCGCGATCGGTGATCCGGCTCCCCCGACCGGCGGACGAGACAAGCGATCGTTTGCACCGAATTCCTGACATGTCCGGTCCTTGACACGCCCAGGAGGGTGGCGCGTATGGTGCGCTTCCGCGCACTCGCCTGGGTTGCGCGCCTGCGACTTCGCCGACGGATTCCCACCCACGAACCAAGGGAAAGGCTCCATGCGACTGTTCTCGGACTCGATTGGAAGAAAGGCCGTGATGGCGGTCACGGGCCTCTTGATGGTCCTGTTCGTCGTCGGTCACCTGCTCGGAAACCTCACCATCTTCGCGGGGCAGGAGGGGATCAACGCCTACGCGTCGAAGCTCCACGAGCTGGCGCCGGTGGTGTGGGGCACGCGGCTCGTCATGGCGATCGCGGTCGTCCTGCACCTCGTCCTCGCCGTGCAGATCACGGTGGAGAACTCCGCGGCGAAGCCCGAGAAGTACGCGGTGTCGAACCTGCTTCGCACCACCTTCGCGGGCAGGACCATGATCTGGACCGGCGTGCTCATCGGCGCCTTCGTCGTCTGGCACCTGCTCCAGTTCACCTTCCGTGTCACGCCCGACGTGGTGGTCGGGTTCGACCGGTCCGATCGCTTCGACGTCTTCACCATGGTGGTGACGAGCTTCGAGAAGACGGCCATCGCGCTCCTCTACGTGGCGGCGGTCGTGTCCCTCTTCCTCCACCTGACGCACGGGATCCAGAGCGCGTTCCAGACGCTCGGCCTCAGCAACGCCTTCCTCTTGCCGCGGTACGGCGTGGCGGGGAAGGTGCTCTCCGGCATCTTCCTCATCGGCTTCGCGTCCATTCCCGTGGTCATTCTCTTTGGCATCCTCAAGTAAGGGGAACACCGTGATCCTCGATGGAAAGGCACCTACCGGCGGCAGAATCCAGGACTCCTGGGACAAGTACCGCTTCGAGACGAAGCTGGTGAACCCCGCCAACAAGCGGAGGTACAAGGTCCTCGTGGTCGGCACCGGCCTCGCCGGCGCCTCGGCCGCGGCGAGCCTCGGCGAGCTCGGGTACAACGTGGAGGCGTTCTGCTATCAGGACAGCCCCCGCCGCGCCCACAGCATCGCGGCCCAGGGCGGCATCAACGCCGCGAAGAACTACCCGAACGACGGCGACAGCATCTTCCGGCTCTTCTACGACACCGTGAAGGGCGGCGACTTCCGCTCGCGCGAGGCCGACGTCTGGCGGCTCTCCCAGGTGAGCGCCAACATCATCGACCAGTGCGTGGCGCAGGGCGTCCCCTTCGCGCGCGACTACGCCGGCTACCTCGACACCCGCTCCTTCGGCGGCGCGCAGGTCTCCCGCACGTTCTACGCGCGCGGCCAGACCGGGCAGCAGCTCCTCCTCGGCGCCTACTCCGCCCTCTCCCGGCAGATCCACGCCGGGACGGTGAAGATGTTCCCGCGCACCGAGATGCTCGACCTCGTGGTGGTGGACGGCGAGGCGAAGGGGATCACGGTCCGCGATCTCCGCACCGGCGAGATCCGCGCCCACGTCGGGGACGCCGTGCTGCTCTGCACCGGCGGCTACGTCAACGTGTTCTACCTCTCCACGAACGCCAAGGGCTGCAGCGTCACGGCGAACTGGAAGGCGCACAAGAAGGGCGCCTACTTCGCGAACCCCTGCTACACGCAGATCCACCCGACGTGCATCCCGCAGGCGGGCGAGTACCAGTCGAAGCTCACCCTCATGTCCGAGTCGCTCCGCAACGACGGCCGGGTGTGGGTGCCGAAGAAGAAGGAGGACGCGAACAAGCCGCCCGACCAGATCCCCGAGGAGGATCGCGACTACTACCTCGAGCGGAAGTACCCGTCCTTCGGCAACCTCGCCCCGCGCGACATCTCCTCGCGCGCCGCGAAGGAGCAGTGCGACGACGGCCGCGGCGTCGGCCCCGGCGGCCGCGGCGTCTACCTCGACTTCAAGGACTCCATCAAGCGGCTCGGCGAGAACGTCATCCGCGAGCGGTACGGCAACCTCTTCGAGATGTACGAGCGGATCACCGACGAGGACGGGTACAAGCGCCCGATGCGCATCTACCCGGCGCCGCACTACTGCATGGGCGGCCTCTGGGTGGACTACAACCTCATGAGCAACGTCCCCGGCCTGTTCGTGCTCGGCGAGGCCAACTTCTCGGTCCACGGCGCGAACCGCCTGGGTGCGAGCGCGCTCATGCAGGGGCTCGCGGACGGCTACTTCGTCATCCCCTACACGATCGGCGGCTACCTCGCCCAGACGAAGCCCGGCAAGGTGAAGGCGGACCACCCCGAGTGCCAGAAGTCGATCGCGGAGGTGAAGGCGTCCACCCAGAGGTTCCTCCAGGCGAACGGCAAGCGCACCGTGACCGAGTTCATGCGCGAGCTCGGCAAGGTCATGTGGAACGACGTCGGCATGGCGCGCAGCAAGGAGTCGCTCACCGACGCGCTCAAGAAGATCCCGGCCATCCGGGCCGAGTTCCACGAGAACGTGAAGGTGACGGGCTCGGGCGAGGAGCTGAACCAGCAGCTCGAGAACGCCGGCCGCACGGCCGACTTCCTCGAGTTCGCCGAGCTGCTCGCGCGCGACGCCCTCCACCGCGAGGAGTCGTGCGGCGGCCACTTCCGCGTCGAGCACCAGTACCCGGACGGCGAGGCGAAGCGCGATGACGCGAACTTCGCCTACGTCGCGGCCTGGGAGTCGAAGGGTGTCGGCAAGGACCCCGAGCTCCACAAGGAACCCTTGAAGTTCGAGAACGTCCACCTCGCGGTCAGGAGCTACAAGTGATGAGCGACAACTCGCACAAGGCGATGAACCTCAAGCTCGTCGTCTGGCGCCAGGACGGGCCCGACAAGCCCGGCCGCTTCGAGCACTACGAGGCGAAGAACATCACGCCCCATCACTCGTTCCTCGAGATGCTGGACGTCGTGAACGAGGACCTCATCAAGCAGGGCAAGGAGCCCATCGCCTTCGACCACGACTGCCGCGAAGGCATCTGCGGCATGTGCTCCGCGGTGGTGAACGGCGTTCCGCACGGCGGGCAGAAGCGCACCACGCTCTGCCAGCTCCACATGCGGAAGTTCAAGGACGGCGACGTCATCTACCTCGAGCCCTGGCGTGCGCGTGCCTTCCCGGTCATCCGCGATCTCATCGTGGACCGGGGCGCGCTCGACCGCCTCATCCAGGCGGCCGGCTGGGTCTCCTGCCACACGGGCGGCGTGCCGGACGGGAACGCCGTCCCCGTCCCGAAGCGCTCGGCCGACTACGCCATGGACGCGGCCGAGTGCATCGGCTGCGGCGCGTGCGTGGCGGCCTGCCCGAACGGCGCGGCCATGCTCTTCGCGGGAGCGAAGATCTCCCAGCTCGCCGAGCTGCCGCAGGGCCAGGTGGAGGCGCCGGAGCGCGTCGCCAACATGGTGAAGGCCATGGCCGAGAACGGCTTCGGCAACTGCACGAACCACTACGAGTGCGCCGCGGCCTGCCCCAAGGGCATCGACGTGAAGTTCATCGCCCGCATGAACCGCGAGTTCCTGAAGGCCCTGGCCCTCGACAAGGTGGGGAGCTACGAGCGCGTGGAGTAGGTGGCTCGAGCGGCCTACGCTGTTCGATGGGGCAGGGGCGGCGACGTCCCTGCCCCATTGCTTTCCGAGATGACCCCGACCTCGACCTCGATCCCGACCCCGACCTTCCCGTGCCCCTCGATCCCGACCTGACCGAACGACTGAAGAGGGTCCTCGCCGCGCTGGAGCCGCTCCTCCCGAGGCCGGTGCAGAAGATCGACTGGGCCACATGCCACGCGGCGAACTGGCACCGCACCTCCTTCGCCGGGACGATGGAGCCCGTCCCGAGCATCGAGGCCATCCACCTCGACGACCTCCTCGGCATCGAGCGACAGAAGAAGGTGATCGAGGAGAACACGCGCCAGTTCCTGGCCGGCCTGCCGGCGAACAACGCGCTCCTCTGGGGGACGCGGGGCACCGGGAAGTCGTCGCTCGTCCGCGCCCTGCTCCACGCCCACGCGCACGAGGGCCTGCGCATCGTCCAGGTGGACAAGGACGACCTCGTGAGCCTGCCCGCCATCGTCGAGGAGGTGAAGGCCCAGCCCTTCAAGTTCATCGTCTTCTCGGACGACCTCTCCTTCGAGCCCGGGGACGCGAGCTACAAGGTGCTGAAGAGCGCGCTCGACGGATCGGTGTATGCCCTGCCGGAGAACGTCCTCATCTACGTGACGTCGAACCGCAGGCACCTCGTGCCGGAGTACGAGAGCGACAACCGCGGGGCCATGATGGTCGAAGGCGAGGTGCACCACGGCGAGGCGGCGGAGGAGAAGATCTCCCTCTCCGGCCGCTTCGGCCTGTGGGTCGGGTTCCACCCCTTCAGCCAGGAGCTCTACGTCGAGGTGGTTCGCCGCTGGGCCGAGAAGCTCTGCGCCCGCATCGGCGCGACGCTCGCCTTCGGGGCCGAGGCGGAGGCCGAGGCCATCCTCTGGTCCCAGCGGAAGGGGGACCGCAGCGGCCGCATCGCGTACCAGTTCGCCTGCGACTGGGTGGGCCGTACGGCCATGGCGAGCCGGCGCCCTTGAGGGGGTCGCGGGCTGCTGCGGGCGGCTCGAACGCACGCCGCGCCGGCCGGATTGTCGACCGAAAGGGTCGCCTAAAACCCCGGGCATTTCCGCGCGTTGGATCGCTTCCGGCTTTACACTCGACGCGGGCCGGTGGTAAGACCCGGCTCCCGCCTTTTCCGCATACCGAGAGGTCCGCTTCAGATGGCCGACGCGAAGCCCGTGGTGCCGAAGGATGGCGCGAAGATCACCCTGGTCAGCGGAAAGCTGAGCGTTCCGGACCGCCCCATCATCCCGTTCATCGAGGGCGACGGCACGGGCCGCGACATCTGGCGCGCGAGCCAGCGGGTCATGGATGCCGCGGTCGAGAAGGCCTACAAGGGCAAGCGGAAGATCGCCTGGACCGAGGTCTACGCCGGCGAGAAGGCCTTCACCAAGTTCAACAACTGGCTGCCCGACGAGACCGTCGAGGCCTTCCGCGAGTACATCATCGGCATCAAGGGCCCCCTCACGACGCCCATCGGCGGCGGCATCCGCTCGCTCAACGTCGCGCTGCGCCAGCTCCTCGACCTCTACGTCTGCCTCCGCCCGGTGCGCTGGTTCAAGGGCGTCCCGTCGCCGGTGAAGAATCCGCAGAAGGTCGACATGGTGATCTTCCGGGAGAACACGGAGGACATCTACGCCGGCATCGAGTGGGAGGCGGGGAGCGAGCAGGCGAAGAAGATCCTCGCCTTCCTCGAGAAGGAGTTCCCGAAGGAGTACAAGAAGATCCGGTTCCCCGGCTCGGCGGGCGTCGGCGTGAAGCCGGTCTCGCGCGAGGGGACCGAGCGCCTCGTCCGCGCCGCGATCGACTACGCCCTCCGCCTGAAGCGGAAGAGCGTGACGTTCGTCCACAAGGGCAACATCATGAAGTTCACCGAGGGTGCGTTCCGGAACTGGGGCTACGCGCTCGCGGAGCGGGAGTTCAAGGACAAGGTCTACACCTGGGAGCAGTGGGAGCGGACCAAGGCCTCGAAGGGCGAGGAGGCCGCCAACGCCGAGCAGAAGGCCGAGCTCGCCAAGGGCAAGCTCCTCGTCAAGGACGCCATCGCCGACATCACGCTCCAGCAGGTGCTCACGCGCCCCGAGGAGTTCGACGTCGTCGCCACCCTCAACCTGAACGGCGACTACCTCTCCGACGCGCTCGCGGCCCAGGTGGGCGGCATCGGCATCGCCCCCGGCGGCAACGCCAACTACGTCACGGGCCACGCCATCTTCGAGGCGACGCACGGCACGGCGCCCAAGTACGCGGACCTCGACAAGGTGAACCCGGGCTCGGTGATCCTGTCCGGGGAGATGATGTTCCGGCACCTCGGCTGGAACGAGGCCGCAGAGCTCGTGATCAAGGGAATGGACGGCGCGATCGGCTCTCACCGCGTCACGTACGACTTCGCCCGTCTCATGAAGCAGGAGGGGATCGCCGACACCGTCGAGGTGAAGTGCTCGCAGTTCGGCGACGAGATCATCAAGCACATGTAGTGGTTCGCACTCTTTCCGAAGGAGAGACCGCAATGGCTTCTCGCAAGAAGATCGCGCTCATCGGCGCCGGACAGATCGGCGGCACGATGGCCCTGATGTGCGGGCAGCGGAACCTCGGGGACGTGGTCCTCGTGGACATCATGGAGGGCGTCGCCAAGGGGAAGGCGCTCGACCTGCAGCAGACCCGCGGCGTCCTCGGGTTCGACGTGAACATCACCGGCGCCGGGACGACCGACTACTCGGCCATTCAGGGCGCCGACGTCTGCATCGTCACCGCCGGCGTGCCGCGCAAGCCGGGCATGAGCCGCGACGACCTCCTCAAGGTGAACCTCGAGGCGATCACGAAGGTCGCGCAGGGCATCAAGCAGTACGCGCCCAACGCGTTCGTCATCGTGGTGACGAACCCGATCGATTCGATGGTCTACGCGATGTACAAGATCACCGGGTTCCCGAAGAACCGGATCATCGGCATGGCGGGCGTGCTCGACAGCGCGCGGTTCCAGTACTTCGTCGCCGAGGCGGCCGGCTGCTCCCCGCAGGACGTCATCGGCCCGGTGCTCGGCGGCCACGGCGACGACATGGTCCCGCTCGCCAGCTACTGCTCCGTGAAGGGCATCCCCCTCACGAAGGTGCTCGAGAAGGCGAAGATCGACGCGATCATCGACCGCACCCGCAAGGGCGGCGGCGAGATCGTGGCGCTCCTCGGCACGGGCTCGGCGTTCTACGCCCCGGCCGCCTCGGCGGTGACGATGGCGGAGAGCTACCTCCGCGATCAGAAGCGCACGCTCGCGTGCTCGGCCTTGCTCGAGGGCCAGTACGGCGTGAAGGGGCTGTTCCTCGGCGTACCGGTCGTGATCGGCGGGAATGGCGTGGAGAAGGTGATCGAGATCGATCTCACCGACGCCGAGAAGGCGATGTTCGCCAAGTCGGTCGAGTCGGTGAAGAAGTCCGTCAACGAGACCAAGCTGTAGGATTCGCTGCCGGGCCGGCGCCCCGCGCAGGGGCGCCGGCTCCTGTACGCGAGCCAGACCCGATCGGCAAACCGCGCCCCGGTCGCAGCCTGGACCGGGGCGAGGTCCCGAAGGAGAACTGACTCTCGTGAAGATCCACGAGTACCAGGCGAAGGAAATCCTCCGGAAGTTCGGCGTCGCGGTCCCGCGCGGCTATCTCGCGGCCACGCCGCTCGAGGCCGAGGGCGCGGCCCGCCAGCTCGGGGGCGGCATCACCGCCGTCAAGGCGCAGATCCACGCCGGCGGCCGCGGCAAGGGCGGCGGCGTGAAGCTCGCCCGCTCCCCCGAGGAGGCGCGCTCCCATGCCGAGGCCATGCTCGGCATGATGCTCAAGACCCCGCAGACGGGGCCCGAGGGGCAGGAGGTCCGCAAGGTCTACATCGAGGAGGGCTGCCGCATCGCGCGCGAGCTCTACCTCGGCATGACCCTGGACCGCGAGGTGGGCCGGCTCGCGGTCATGGCCTCCACCGAGGGCGGCGTCGACATCGAGCACGTCGCCGCCACGCAGCCGGAGAAGATCCTGCGCGAGTGGGTGGACCCGCTCACCGGGCTCATGCCCTTCCAGGCCCGCCGCCTCGCCTACGGGCTCGGGCTGGTGGGCGCTTCGGTGACCGCCTTCGCCCGCTTCGCCACCGGGCTCTACGACGCCTACGTCGCCACGGACGCGTCGCTCGCCGAGATCAACCCGCTCGTCATCACGGTGACGGGGGACGTGCTCGCCCTCGACGCCAAGATGAACTTCGACGACAACGCCCTCCACCGCCACGCGGACATCGCCGCCATGCGGGATCCCGACGAGGAGGATCCCAAGGAGATCCAGGCGAAGGAGTTCGACCTCTCCTACATCGCGCTCGACGGCGACATCGGGTGCATGGTGAACGGCGCCGGCCTCGCCATGGCCACCATGGACGTCATCAAGCTCTCGGGCGGCCGCCCGGCGAACTTCCTCGACGTGGGCGGCGGCGCGGACGAGCAGAAGGTCACCGCGGCCTTCAAGATCATCCTCTCCGATCCCCAGGTGCGCGCCGTGCTCGTCAACATCTTCGGCGGCATCATGAAGTGCGACGTCATCGCGAACGGCATCGTCGCCGCCGCGAAGCAGGTGGGGCTCTCGATCCCGCTCGTGGTCCGGCTCGAGGGCACGAACGTGGAGCTGGGCAAGGACATCCTCGCGCACTCGGAGCTCGCCATCATCGCGGCGGACGACCTCGGAGACGCCGCCCGGAAAGTGGTGGCAGCTGCGCGCGCCGCGTAGTAGACCGCGCCCGGTTCGCCCGGCGGGAGGAACGCGTTGAGCATCTTGGTCGACAGGAACACGCGGGTGCTCGTGCAGGGCATCACCGGCTCGGCCGGCAGCTTCCACACCGAGCAGATGCTCGCCTACGGCACCCGCATCGTCGCCGGCGTCACGCCCGGCCGGGGCGGCACCCGCTTCCAGGGCACCGTGCCCATCTTCCACACCATCGCCTCGGCCGTGAAGGAGACCGGCGCGAACGCCACGGCCATCTTCGTGCCTCCGCCGGCGGCGGCCGACGCCATCATCGAGAACGCCGAGGCCGGCGTGGAGCTCGTGGTGGTGATCACGGAAGGCATCCCCGTCCTCGACATGGTGCGGGTGCGCCGCTACCTCGAGTCGCGGCCCAAGGTGCGGCTCATCGGGCCGAACTGCCCCGGCCTCATCACCCCCGGGCAGTGCAAGATCGGCATCATGCCCGGCCACATCCACCGGCCCGGGCGCATCGGCGTGGTCTCGCGCTCCGGCACGCTCACCTACGAGGCGGTGAAGCAGCTCACCGACCTCGGCCTCGGCCAGTCCACCGCCGTCGGCATCGGCGGCGACCCGGTGCACGGCACCGACTTCGTCGACGTCCTGCGCGCCTTCGAAGCGGACGACGAGACCGAGGCCATCATCATGATCGGCGAGATCGGCGGCACCGAGGAGGAGAGGGGCGCCGCCTACGTCCGCGATCGCGTGGAGAAGCCGGTGGTCGGCTTCATCGCCGGCCGGACCGCGCCCCCGGGCAAGCGCATGGGCCACGCCGGCGCCGTCATCTCCGGTGGCAGCGGCACGGCCGAGGCCAAGATGGCCGCCATGCGCGAGGCCGGCATCACGGTGGTGGACGGGCCGCACCTCCTCGGCCGGGCCATGAAGGACGCCCTGGCCCGCCGCGGGCGCGCCCGGCCCAAGCTCCCGTCGGCGAAGCGCACCGTGGCCCTCGCCCCGGCGCGGAAGGGGTCGGCGGCGCACGCCGCGCCTCCCGCCCAGCGCGGCGGCAAGGCCGCCAAGCGCGCCGCCAAGGGCGAGCGGGACTGACGGCGAGAAACCCCGTACCGAGAAGGAAGGAACCACAGGAACATGGCGATCGAGCGCACGCTTTCCATCATCAAGCCCGACGGCGTCGAGAAGGCGATCATCGGGAAGGTCATCGGCCGCTTCGAGGCGAGCGGCCTGAAGCCCGTGGCGATGAAGATGAAGCTCCTCTCCCGCACCGAGGCGGAGGGCTTCTACGCCGTCCACAAGGCGAGGCCCTTCTTCGCCGATCTCGTGAAGTTCATGACGAGCGGGCCCGTCGTCCTCATGGTCCTCGAGGGCGAGAGCGCGGTCGCGAAGAACCGGGACATCATGGGCGCGACCGACCCCAGGAAGGCGGCCGACGGCACCATCCGCAAGGACTTCGCGACCGACATCGAGAAGAACACGGTCCACGGCTCGGACAGCCCCGAGAACGCGAAGATCGAGGTCGCCTACTTCTTCCCCGAGATCGAGGTTCACCCGTACGAGTGGAAGCGGAAGTAGCGGAAAGCACGACGCTTTCCCGCCTCGACACGCGCAGGGGCATCCTCGGCTAGAATCTCCCTCGCCCGTCCCGGCCCCGGGACGGGCGTCGTCGTTTTCGGGGCAGGAGGAGCCCTAGGGTGGAGGCGGTCTCGATCTGGAGCTGGGCGCTGGCGGCGCTCTTCGTCGCGGGCGCGGCATTCTGCGCCGGCACGGAGACGGCCCTCACCGCGCTCGGGGACGCCCGGGCGCGGCAGCTCCGGGACGGCGGCGGCCGGCGCGCCGGGATGCTGCGCCTGTGGATCGAGCACCCGGACCGCGTCCTCTCGACGCTCCTCATCGGGAACACGCTCGTCTCGATCGCCGCGGGCTCGCTCTCGGCCTCGGTGGCCCACGACCTCGTGGCCCGGGCCGGCTGGAGGCCCGCCACGGCGGTGGCGGTGAGCGCGACCGCGGCGACGGCGCTCATCCTCTTCTTCGGCGAGATCGTGCCGAAGACCCTCGCGAAGCGTTACCCCATCCGCACGGCGCTCGCGACCATCCCGCTGCTGCGGGTGCTCGCCTTCGTCCTGTGGCCCGTGTCGACCGCGGTCACGCGCGCCGCGGTGCCGGTGGTGCGCCTCCTCGGCGGGAAGGCCGACCCGGCCCCCGGGGTGACGGGCGAGGAGATCGAGTACCTCATCGAGATGGGGACGAAGGAGGGCGTCCTCGACGCGGTCAAGGAAGAGCTCCTGAACAGCGTCCTCGAGTTCGCGGACCGCGTGGCGAAGGAGATCATGATCCCGCGCACCCGGGTCGTGGCCATCGACCGGGAGGCGTCGCGGGACGAGCTCCTCCGCGTCGTGACCGAGAACCCGTACAGCCGCATGCCCGTGTACTCGGGCTCCATCGACGAGATCGTCGGGATCCTCCTCGTCCGCGACATCGTGGCGAAGGTGAGGGAGGGCGACCCGGCGGCGCTCCTCCAGCAGCTCAAGCCCGCCTTCTTCGTGCCGGAGCAGATGAAGATCTCCCGGCTCCTGAAGGAGATGCAGCGGCGGAAGACGCACCTCGCCGTCGTCGTGGACGAGTTCGGCGGGACGAGCGGCATCGTCACGCTCGAGGACGTCATCGAGGAGATCGTCGGCGAGATCCAGGACGAGGCGGACGTCGAGACCGCGCCGGTGAAGGCCCTCGCGCCGGGGGTGTGGCTCGCCGACGGCGCCGTCCCGCTCCACGACCTCGAGAACATCCTGAACGAGGCGCCGGGCGGCGGCGGTGCCCCGGAGCGAGCGCGCCCCGAGGTCCGCTTCCCGGAGCAGGGGGACTACGAGACGCTCGGCGGCTTCGTCACCGCCCGGGCCGGGCGCGTGCCCGCCGTCGGCGCCCTCGTCTCCTGGGACGGGCTCGACTTCACCGTCCGCGCCGGCGACGAGCGGCGCGTGACGCGCGTCGAGATCGCGCTCCGCGACGCCCCGCCCGCGCCGGCGCCCGAGGCGCACGCCGCCACGGCGCGTTAGGGGAAGCCGGGATGGCCCTGCAACACGACGAAAGGCCCGATCTCCGGGCGCTCCCGCTCGCCCATCTCACTTCGCTCGTGGGCTCGCTCGGCGAGCGCCCCTTCCGGGCCCGCCAGATCTTCCGCTGGCTCCACCAGAAGGGCGCGGAGTCGCTCGACGAGATGACGGACGTGCCGCGCGAGCTCCGGAGCCTCCTCGCGACGCGCACGCGGCTCACCGTCCTCGGGCGCGCGGCGGAGCAGAGGTCCTCGGACGGCACGGTCAAGTGGACGTGGCGGACCCACGACGGGAAGCTCGTCGAGTCCGTCTACATGCCCGAGCCGGGGCGCCGGACCCTCTGCGTGTCGTCGCAGGTCGGCTGCGCGGTGGGCTGCACCTTCTGCATGACCGCGACCATGGGGCTCTCCAGGAACCTCGGGCCGGGCGAGATCGTCGATCAGGTGCACCGGGCGAACCGGCGCCTCGTCGAGCTGGGCGTGGCGGAGGGGCCGCGGCCCATCACGAACCTCGTCTTCATGGGCATGGGAGAGCCGCTCGCCAACTATCCCTCGCTCAAGGTCGCGCTCGAGCTCCTCCTCGCCGAGGACGGGCCGAACTTCTCGCACCGGCGTGTCACGGTCTCCACCTCGGGCGTCGTCCCGGTGATGCGGCGGCTCGGCGAGGAGACGCCCGTGAAGCTCGCCGTCTCGCTCAACGCGACGACCGACGCGCAGCGCGACGCGCTCATGCCCATCAACCGGCGCTGGCCGCTCGCCGAGGTGCTCGGGGCGTGCCGCGAGTTCCCGGCGCGGAACGGCCGGCGCATCACCTTCGAGTACGTCCTCCTCCGCGGCGTGAACGACTCCCTCGAGGACGCGAGGCGGCTCGCCGAGCTCGTCCGCGGCATCCCGGCGAAGGTGAACCTCATCCCCTACAACGAGAACCCCGGCCTCGAGTTCGCCGCCCCGGCGCCGGAGCGCGTGGTGGCCTTCCAGGAGGCACTCGCCGCCCGGAACCTGACGGTGGTCGTGCGCAAGAACCGCGGCCGGGACATCGCGGCCGCCTGCGGGCAGCTCGCCGCCGAGGGCGGCCCGGGCGATCCGCGGCGGTCGCGCGCGCCGTTGACCGGGGCGCCGGCTCCGCGCTAGGAAGCGCTCGGTCCGCCGCTCCGCCGGCGGAGAAAGGCGTCATGGCCCTCCTCGTCGTCGGTTCCGTCGCCCTCGACTCCCTCGAGACCCCCTTCGGACGCCGCGAGGACGTGCTGGGCGGCTCGGCCTCGTACTTCTCGGTGTGCGCGAGCTTCTTCGGGCCGACGCGCATGGTGGCGGTGGTGGGGGAGGACTTCCCCGAGGAGCACCTCCGCTTCTTCGAGTCGCGCGGCATCGACCTGGACGGCCTCGTCCGCCGGCCGGGGCGCACCTTCCGCTGGAAGGGCCGCTACGAGTTCGACCTCAACACGGCGCACACCCTCGACACCCAGCTCAACGTCTTCGCCGAGTTCCGGCCGGAGCTGCCCGCACGCTATCGCGATTCGGAGTACGTGTTCCTCGGGAACATCGATCCCGACCTGCAGCGGGCGGTGCTCGACCAGGTGCGCGCGCCGCGCTTCGTGGCGTGCGACACCATGAACTTCTGGATCTCGTCGAAGCGGGAGAGCCTGCTCAAGACCCTCCGCCGGGTCGACATGCTGTTCGTGAACGACGCCGAGGTGCGCCAGCTCGCCGAGGAGCACAACGTCGTCCAGGCGGCCAAGCGCATCCTGGCGCTCGGTCCCCGGGCCGTCGTGGTGAAGCGGGGCGAGTACGGCGCGCTCTTCTTCTCGGGGGACGAGGTCTTCGCGGCCTCGGCCTACCCCCTTCCGGCCGTGTTCGATCCCACCGGAGCGGGGGACAGCTTCGCGGGCGGGTTCATGGGGTACGTGGCGCGCTCCAGGCGCGAGGACCACGGCACGCTGCGCCGCGCCATCGTGCTCGGGAGCGTCCTCGCCAGCTTCACGGTGGAGCAGTTCTCCCTCGATCGGCTCCGCACCCTCGGCGCCGCCGAGATCCGGGCCCGCTTCGCCGAGGCGAAGCAGCTCTCCCACTTCGACGACCTCGAGGTGGATCTCTTCGAGGGGCGGCCGGCGAGTTGACCTGCGATCCGGCCCCCGGTTACCTTGCGCCTGCGGCGGGGGCCGCGAATGCGCATCGGGATCATCTCCGACATCCACGCGAACCTCGAGGCGTTGACGCAGTCCTTGTCGGCGCTCGAGAGGCACCGGCCCGATCGCGTCGTCTGCCTGGGCGACGTGGTGGGCTACGGCGCGAGCGTGAACGAGTGCTGCGACCTCGTCCGCAAGGTCGCCGAGGTGACGCTGCTCGGCAACCACGACGCCGCGGTCTCGGGCCGGATGGACTACAGCTTCTACTACGACGCCGCCCGCCACGCCCTCGACTGGACCGCCTCCCGCATCGCGCCCGATCACCTGGAGTGGCTGCGCTCGCTCCCGTACGCGCATCGCATGCAGGACGTGCAGTTCACGCACGGGAACCCGATCAACGCGGACGCCTACGAGTACGTCTTCGCCATCGAGCAGGCGCGCGAGCTGCTCCCCCACCTCGGCGAGCTCGCCGAGGTGAACTTCATCGGGCACTCCCATCTCTGCAAGGTCTTCGCCCTCGACGCGGGGGGCGACGTGACGGAGATCGTGTCGACGAAGTTCACCGTCCGGCAAGGCCAGAAGTACGTGGTCTCGGTGGGCTCGGTGGGGCAGCCGCGCGACTGCGACAACCGGGCGTGCTTCGTCACCTACGACACGGAGACGAAGACCGTCGAGTACCACCGCGTCTCGTACGACATCGAGACGGCGGCGCAGAAGATCTTCGACGCGGATCTCGCGCTCAACTTCGGCAAGCGGCTGTTCCTGGGCGTCTGAGTCGGCGCGTGGCGGTTGCACCCCGCGCGCCG
>DATDDC010000540.1:0-10203 GCA_036523995.1 Anaeromyxobacter sp. | reverse complement strand
CGCCTGGAAGGGGGGCATGGGGACGGTCTCGATCAGCGTTCCCGCTTCGCCGGCTCCCCCTGGAACCAGAGGTGCTCGGGGCGCGCCTCGCCCCGGGAGCGCGCCGACCACGCGTGCTCGGGCCGCGCCAGGATCCGCTCGATGACCGCGTTCACGGCCTCGGCCTTCGCCTTCTCGCCACGGGATTCGGCGGCGTGCGCGAGCTCGCGCGCCTGCGGCACGAGCTTCATGTAGAAGTCCTCGGCCACCTCGTACATGCCGTGCCAGTGGGCGTAGTCCGGCGCCATCATGGCGGCGCCGTGGCGCGCGCGCCGGCCCTCGTGGTGCCAGAGGTAGAACCAGGTCCACTCGATCTCGTCCTTGAACTTGCCCTTCTCCACGAGCCCCTGGTCGTAGAGCGCGTTCATGATCTGGAGGCCGGGCTTCGCGAACTTCTCGTTGTAGAGCACGACGAAGTCGTCGTACTGGCGGTAGAAGCCGTCCACGTAGCTCGCGGTGTGGCAGGTCGAGCACACCTGCTTCATGCGGTCCCGCTTCGCCAGGGCCGTGTCGGTCACGAGGGCCTTGCGCTTCTCCGGGTCGGGCTCCGTCACCACGCGGTGCGCGGCGTCGGTGTCCATCGCCTGCGAGACGGCGGGCCGGTTCGTCCAGCTGATGCGCTCGCCGGGATCGTGCGTGACCTTGCCGCCGTTCGCGTTCGCGGACATGTGGCAGGTCGCGCAGGTGGGCGCGGCCGAGTAGTCCTTGCCGAGGACCCAGCTCTTGCCGTCGAGCTTGAGCTGGTCCTTGAGGTCGCGGTAGGCGACGCCGTGCTTCGACTCCTCGTAGATCTCCTTCTGCGGGTGATCCGGGCCGAGGTGGCACTTGCCGCAGTTCTCGGGCTGGCGGGCGCGGCGGGCGGAGAAGTCGTGGCGGCTGTGGCAGGCGGCGCAGGAGCCGAGCGATCCGTCGAGGTTGAGCCGGCCGATGCCGGTGTTGGGCCAGGTGCCGTCCACGAAGATGGGACGGCCCTCGGCGGTGCGCGCCACGCGCGCGGCGGCCGCGGCGTCGCGGGGCAGGCCGTCGGGGCCGGGCTTCAGGTCGTCCACCGTGATCTGGCCGCCGTCCGCCGTGCGCAGCGCCACCTTCCCTCCGTGGCACTGCTGGCAGCCCTGCTGCGCGGAGGCCATGCCGTTCACGGCGCCCTCGAAGGCGCGGCCGGGCGTCCTGGAGTGCGGGTTGAAGGGCTCGCGGGCCCCCTCGACCGTCTCGGCGAGGTAGTTGTCGAGGGAGGCGAGGATGTTGCCGGCCTTGGCGTGGTGGCTCGCGCCGAACTCCTTGGCCTCGGTGGCGTGGCAGCGGCCGCAGTCGCGCGGCGTCACCACCGTGTGCACGAGCGCGCCGTTGTGCTCGAACGCGTCGGCGGCGCCCTTCGAGGCCTGGTGGCACTCGAGGCAGGCGACGCCCTTCCGGGCGTGCCCGCTCCCCTTCCAGTGCTCCACGATGCCGGCGTTGGTGCCGGCGTGGCACTCCACGCAGTCCTGCGACCGGGCGGGCACCTTCACGGCGGCCGCGCGCGGCTTCGCGGGCGCGTCCTTCGCCGACGCGGGGCCGGCACGGCCAGCGACGACGGCGAGGACCGACGTGACGACGGCGATGAATCTCGGGTTCATGGCTTCCCTCCCTCGACTGTCGTGCTTCCTGCGATCGACGCGAAGCTCAACCGCCGCGCGACGCGATGAACTGGGCGGTGACGGTGTCCATCGTCTCGATGTGCTCCACGAACCAGGACGGCACGTCGGTCGAGACGTACTTCCAGAGGCGATCGGCGTCGCCGCTCGTGCGGAAGTGCTCTCCTTCCGCCTTCATCTGCTCGAGGACCCGGTCGTGCTCGAACTTGTGCACGGGGTACGGCGGGAACCCGGTCCGCTGCATCGCGGCCTCCTCGCGCCCGAAGTGCTCGCGGGTGTGGACGAAGAGCGCGTCCCAGCGGCTCGAGACCGCGCTCGCGGGGCATCTCCCGGCGCGGTGATCCTCGACCGCCTCGGCCAGCTCGTTGAGGAGCTGCCCCTCCCGCCGGTGGTCCGCATTCACGAAGTCCACCGCCACCTGCGGGATGGCTTCCAGCTCGACGATCATCTCGCCCGTCCTCGCGCTCCCAGCCGCGGCAGCATCAGGGCGTGGAGTCTACGCATAATGGATACACATGTCCATAATGGAGTGCGGCATGGAGCGCGTCACCTTCCGGAGGCGACGTTTTGCCACACGCGATCGGCGAACGCCACGAAGGCGCGCTCCGCGATGGGCGCGAGCTCGGCCAGCCGCGCCGGCGCCACCGCCGCCAGGGCCTCCGCGTCGACCCCCGCCGCGCGGGCCTCGTCGCCGAATGCCGCGAGCATCGCCGCGACCTGCACCGGCGTCGCCTCGAGGTGAAAGAGAAGCCCCCAGGCGAAGTCGCCATGGCGAAACGCCTGGCACGCGGTCAGCGCGGAGCGCGCGAGCGGTGTCGCGCCGGCGGGCATGTCGAAGACGTCCCCGTGCCAGTGGAGCGGCGCGAACTGCCGCGGCGCCGCGCCGAGCAAGGGATCGGCGTCGCTGCCGGGCATCCGCTCGACCTCGAGCCAGCCGATCTCCTTCGATCCGGATGGCGCCACGCGCGAGCCGAGGGCGGCGGCGAGGAGCTGGCTGCCGAGGCACACGCCCAGAACCGGCGTGCCGAGCCGCAGTGCCGCATGGATGAGGCCGAGCTCGTCCCGGAGATGGGGGTGCCGGCTCTCCTCGTACACGCCCATCGGGCCGCCCATCACGACGAGGCCCGCAGCCCCCACCGGCGAGCGCGGCACGGGCGCACCGAGGTCGACGCGCACGGTTCGAAGTCCGATGCCGCGCCGAGCGAGCGCGTCGGCGATGAGGCCGGGGCCCTCCGGCTCCGCATGCTGCAGAACGATGACCTCCGGCCCGGAAGCGCGGCCCTCGCGTTCCGCCACCCTCGCCCTCACTTGCAGCCGCCGGCGGGGCAGCCGCCCTCGAGCGGATCCTCGGGGCCTCGCGCCGGGCCGGGCGGCACCTCGGGCAATCGAGCGGTCAGCGCCGCCGCCGCGGCGCGGAGATGCTCCGGGGCGCCGTCCGGCAGCCGCGCCGCGAACCCGCGCCCGGCGATGGAGACGTGCTCCGCGAGGAAACGCGTCCGCTCCTCGCGCGTCACGAGGGCCTCGTCGTCGTGGCCGCGGGCGGCCGCGAACGCCTCCTTGAGATACAGGTAGGACACGAACCCGCACAGCACCGCGAGGTGATCGCCGGGCTCCTCGGCGCGTGCCGCGAACCCGAACGCCTCGTAGCGCGCCGCGAGGTCGGCGAGGATCCGCCCCGGATCGGCGAAGACGGCGTACGCGGCCTCGCGGGCCGAGGCGGGCCCGCCGGGGCCGAGGAGCGCGTGGTACGCCCCCTCGCGCGCGCAGCAGGTCGCACGGGCGGCCTCGCGGAGCGCGGCGTCGCTCACCTCCGACGCCACCGCCGAGAGATCCTCGTGCCAGCCCTCGCGCGGCCGCGAGAGGAGGAGCGACAGGAGCCGCCACTCCGCGGCGGCGGCGGCGAGAGCGCGCACCTCTTCCCCGAAGGCGGTCATCGCTGCGCCACCTCCTTCCCGCCCTCCACGGCGAAGGGGATCCAGCCCGTCCGCATCTTCCTCGCGCCCACCTCGCCCTTCCCGCCCTGCCACACCGCGAAGGCCACCTGCGAGCGGCCGCCCGGCGCGACGCCGTTCGGCAGCGGGCGCGCGATCACCACCGCCCAGCCCGTGGCGGTCGGCTTGCCCGCGCCCGTGGAGGCGCCCTTCTCCGCGGCGCGGAGCGTGCCCGGACCGCTCGCCACGAGATCCTGCACCGGCGAGGTGCGCGGCCCGGCCATGGGATTGCCCACCGCGCGCGCCGGCGCGTAGCGGCGCTCCATGGCGAGCTGCTCGGGCGAGCCGGGAGCGAGCGACGCGGACTCGAACGGATAGTGATCGACCTTCGCGTTGGGGTAGAGGGTGGCGAGCGCCTCGGGGCGCCCGTCCACCGCCGCCTGCCACCCCGCGCGCCAGTAGGTGATCTCCACGGGCTGCGCCGCCTCGCCCATCATGGGATTGGGGACGTCGCGTCCCGGATTGGCGGGGACCTGGACCGCGCAGGCGTCGCTGAAAAGGTTGGGGGCCGTGCGGTCGCTCCGCGCCGGGACCGCCCAGGCGAGCCGGAAGGCCACCTTCTTGCCGTCGGTCATGGCCTGGACCTCGACGAGCGGCGTGGTGGGCGCGAGGAGGCGCGGCTCGACGACGTCCTGCGGGAGGAGCTGCGCCGGGTGGACGGGCGCGGAGCTCCAGGCCGGATCGTCGGGGGCGGCCGGCAGCGCCGCCACCTTCACGGCACGCACCTCGGCGGGCGAGAGCTTGCGCTCCGGGCCGCCCTTGCAGGCCAGGGCGGCGCACGCCGCGGAGAGGAGGACCGCCTTCTTGGCAATCGCGATCATGGCGCGCTCCTAGGGGACGTTGGCCGGCGCCACGCCGCGCCGCGCGTCGAAGGCGGTGAGCACCTGGACCGGCTCCTTCATGGGAACGTGGACGACCTCGCTCCCCTTGTCGTCGTAGCCGTACATGGTCTCGCCGCGCCGCTTGAAGCGGTGGATGATCCGCTCGGTCGAGCCGAAGAGCGCGATGAGCCCGGCGAGATCGGGGTCCTGCGCGGCGCCGCGGTAGGTGCGGAGGGCCTCGTGCACGCCCGGCCCGAACATCTGCTCGAGGAACGGCTCGGGCGCGTGGAGCGGCGGCACGTAGTAGACGTTCGGCTCGAGCCCGAGCTGCGGGAAGAGCGGCAGCGCCACCTTGCGCACGTGCACGAGGTAGTCGATGGGGTTCTCCGGGTCGGCCTTCTCGGGGACGTGCACGAAGCCGGCGCAGCGGATCTTGCCGATGCAGTTGAGGAAGCACTGCGGGGCGAGGCCCTGCTCGATCTTCGGGAAGCAGGCGATGCACTTCTCCGAGGTGCCGGTCATCGGGTTGAAGAACACCTTCTTGTACGGGCAGGCCCGCACGCACTCCTGGTACCCGCGGCAGCGCCCCTGATCCACGAGGACGATGCCGTCCTCCGGCCGCTTGTAGATTGAGCCGCGCGGGCAGGAGGCGAGGCAGGCCGGATAGGTGCAGTGGTTGCAGATGCGCGCCAGGTAGAAGAACCAGGAGAGGTGCGGGAGCTGGTAGTACGCTCCGTTCACGATGGGCTGGCCGGCGCAGTCGTCCTCGCCGACGTTCGGGTGGGCGTAGTCGATCTCCGCCGGGCGCCACCCCAGGGTGCGCTCGCCGGCCTCCGCCGCCTCGAAGATCGTGCGGCCGCCGTAGCGCCCGCCGTCCCACGGCTGCGGGCCGAGCTTCTCCAGGACCCGCACGTCCCAGCCCAGCGGGTAGTAGCCGTAGGGCTTCGTCTCGACGTTGTTGAAGAGCATGTACTCCTGCCCCTTGCCGCTCGTCCACGTGGTCTTGCAGGCGAGGGTGCAGGTCTGGCACGCGATGCACTTGTTCACGTCGAAGACCGCCGCGAACTGCCGCTGCGGCCTCGACTCCGGGTACCAGTAGGACATCGAGCGGCCGATCTGCCAGTTGCGCACGAGGGCCATGGACTAGGCTCCCTTCTTTCCGAGCTGGACGAAGCCGCCCGCGAGGTAGGTCTCGAGGGCCTTGCTCTCGTAGCGCGGCCGCAGGCCCTCGGCGGCGGGGCGCCACAGGCCCTTCGCCTCGAGCCCGCCCGGCTCCGCCTTCGAGATCTTCACGATGGACTCCCGCGGCGCGCCCGTGGGGCAGTGGACGTCGGGGAGGAAGCCCTTCCCGATCTCCTGGCCGAAGAGCGCCTTGCGCACGAGGGAGTCGGTCATCCAGGTGGGCTTGAGCCAGCCGCGCGTCGCCGACTGGTGCGACCCGGAGCGGAACATGGCCTGGTAGCCCGAGCGCGGGTTCCTGGCCAGCCCGTCCGGCCGCGTCTGCGTCCCCTCGTACGAGCCGGGCGTCGCGCCGTACATGTTGAACCACATGCGCGTGATGCCGCGCGGCGTGCCCGGGTAGTAGCGCGCGCGGCAGATGAGCCGCGCCCAGCGGTGTTCCTTCTCCGTGGGCTTGTAGCCGCGGAACGGCCGGTCCGTCGGATCGGAGTCGATCCAGACGTAGTCGCCGTCGTCGATGCCGAGCTCCTTGGCGTCGTCGGGATTGATGTCCACGTACCCCTCGGTCACGTTGGGCATCCGCTTGTCGTGCCGGTGGATGTCGCCGAAGGGCCCGAAGAGGATGGCGATGATGTCCACGTCCACGGGCATGGTGTGCGCGCCGTGCCGGTACTTGGGCGTGTGGAACACGAAGCGGTAGCCGTCCTTGGCGAGCGGGTGGCTCGTCCGCTTCACCTCGGCCCAGGGCTTCACCACGTTCCGGCCCTGGCGCACCTCGCAGGAGAGGTCGTCCTTCGCGACGCCGTAGGCCTCCGGCCCCTTCGGCCGGATGAAGGGATGCGCCGGCGCCACGATGACGTTCGGCTCGTAGAAGGTGGAGTCGATGGGCTCGCGGTGGACGGGCAGGTTCTCGCCCGCCTCGATGAACTCGTCCTCGTCCCGGTAGAACTCGAGCCGGCCGCTCTTCGTGTACCAGGGCCGGGACTCGTGGACCTGCTCCCAGCCGACGGCCTTGGGGTAGGTGCGGTTCATCATGAGGGCGGGGATGCCCTTCTTCGCCTTCTCGTGCAGGTCCGTGAACTTGTAGCCGCGGGTGAGGGAGGAGTGGTCGAGGACGCGCTGGAGGTAGACGTCGGTCCGCCCCTCGTCCACGAGCTTGAAGAGGTCCGCGAAGCGCCGGTCGCCGGTCTTCTCGGCGAGCGCCTTCGCCACGAGGGAGAGGCACTCGATGTCGCCGCGGGTCTCGAAGGGCCGCTTGTGCGGCGTCGCCGGGAACACCGTGAGGAACGGGTTCGTCACCGACGCGCACATGTCCGGGTGCTTGAGCTCGGCCCAGGAGTCGACGGCGAAGACCACGTCGGCCCATTCACAGCTCGTGGACCACCACCACTCCTGCACCGCGATCATCTCGATCTTGGGCAGGACGTTCATGACGGTGTTGTAGTGCCACTTCACGTTCCCGAGGATCGAGTTCGCGTTCGCGAACCACATCGACTTCGTGGGCGCGGGCATGTGCGTCTTGCCCGTCACCATCGTCTTCCCCATCTTCAGGGGGTGGTCCTCGTGGTTGTAGTAGTGGGCCGACTCCGCCCTCCAGTACTGCTTCGGCCGCGCCGGCTTCGCGGGATCGAGCTCGAGGTCGAAGGGGTTCTCGTTGATGTACTGGGGGACGCCGTTGAAGAGGGCGGTGCGGTAGTTGCCCGCGTAGCTGCCCACGTTCCCGCCCACGCGCCCCACGTTCCCGGTGAGCGCGGCGAGGAGGAAGGTGGCGCGGTCCTTGTTGTCGTTGTTGAAGAACTGGTTCGGCCCCATGCCGATGGCGAAGAGCGTCGTGCCCGGCGCCTTGGCGATGTGGCGCGCCAGCGCCTCCACCGACGCCGCCGGCGCCCAGGTGATCTCCTCGGTGGTCTTCGGATCGAAGTGCGCGAGGTACTCCTTCACCACGTCGAAGACCGGCCGGCACATGACCTTCTTGCCGTCGCGGAGCGTGACCTCGACGGCGCCCTCGAGGCGCGCGTGCTCGAGCGGCGAGCGCTTCCCCACCTCGTCGCGGCTGATGGCGCGCGGGCCCTGGGTCCGCTCGTCCCAGAAGACGTAGTCGCCCCATTCGTTGCGGAGCTTCTCGGGCACGATCATGTCGCGCTGGAAGCCCGGCGCCGGCACGGCCTCGCCGGCGCGCTGCACCAGGGTCTGGTTCCCGAGCTTCGCCGGCCCGCCGCCGAAGACCTCCTCGGCCTTCAGCATCTTGAGGTTGTCGGCCCGGACGAGGAGCGGCAGGTCCGTGAAGCGCCGCACGTAGTCCGCGTCGTAGAGCTTCTCCTTCACCACCACCGCGGCGAGGCCGAGGGCGAGCGCCGGCGTCGTGCCGGGCCGCACCACCACGGCGTCGTCCGCCTTGGTGGAGGTGGCGGAGTACTCGGCGGCGATGACCACGACCCGGGTGCCCTTGAGCCGCGCCTCGGTGAGCCAGTGCGAGTCGGGCATCTTGGTCGCGATCCAGTTCATGCCCCAGACCACGACGGTCTTCGCGTGCTCGACCGCGTCGAGGTCGAACTCCACCGTCTGCTGGCCGGTCACCATGGGGTGGCCGGGCGGGAGGTCGGTGTGCCACGAGTAGTTGTCGAAGCCGCGCCCGCCGATGGCCTCCCCCGGCGCGACGCCGCGGATCTTCGCGTCGAGGAGCGCCATGGCGTTCGCGATGCGGTAGAGGCCGAAGACGCGGGTGATGCCGAGGAGCGGCATGCCGCCGCGGAACTTCATCACCTGCGTGCCCGCGCCCTTCGTCGCCTCCACCATCTCGGGCTCGTAGCCCTGCTTCAGGAGCAGCTCCTTGCCCTTCTCGCCCGAATAGGTGGTGGCGATGTTCACGAGCGCCGCGGCGACGATCTTCGCCGCCTCCTCGTGCGTCACGCGCACCCACTCGTCGCGCGCGCGGTTGAAGTGCTCGGGCGGCGGCCGGCCGTCGGACCCGCGGGGGAAGCCGGCCTCGACCCAGGCCTTGAAGCCCTTGCGCACCATGGGGTGGCGGACGCGCCGATCGCCGTAGAAGCGCCGGGTGAGGGCCAGCCCCTTCTGGCAGACGCGCGGATCCCAGCGCGACGAGGACTTCGTGCCGTAGAGGTCGCTCGCCTCGCCGTACCTCATGGTCGGCCCGATGCGCAGGATCGAGCCCGACCGGACGTACGCGTCGAGGATGCAGTTGTGCGTGTCGTTCGGCGCGCACAGGAACGTGAAGGTCGAGTCGTACTTCCAGAGGTCGCGGTAGGCGGCCTCCCAGCCCCGGTCCGGATAGCGGGCGAGCGGGTTCTCCACCGCGTCGAGCCCGAAGGCCCGGGTCGCCGACGCCGCCAGCGCGCCGAAGCCGGCCGCGCCCAGCGCCTCCAGGAAGTGACGCCTCGTGAAGTCGGTCATGGCTTCCTCTCCCGCTCCCTTGCTTCCCGTTCCCACGTCCGGATGAAGGTGACGACGGACTCGATCTCGCCGGCGTCGAGCGCGCGCCGCGCCGGGGTCGGCTGCCCGAAGCCGAGCATGGCGGTGCCGCGGCGGCCGCGGCGGATGGTCTCCGCCAGGTAGCCGTCGGTGGCCGACTGGAGGAGCACGGGGTTCGAGAGCATGGGGCCCTCGCCGCCCTCTCCGCGCGCGCCGTGGCAGCCGGCGCAGGCCGAGGCGTAGAGCCGCTTCCCCTCGGCGGCGTCGCCCTTCGCCCAGCGCGGCGGCCGCGCATCGGGGCGGTACCCGGCCCCGCCCAGGCCGCGGACGTAGCGGACGAGCGTCTCGATCTCCCCGGGCCGGAGGCCGCCCTCCCCCTCGCCCCACGCCGGCATGCGGCGCCCGGGCCTGCCCTTCTTCAGGGTCTCGCGGATGAGCCCCTCGGGCGCGATCTCGAGGAAGTCCGGGTTGCCGATGGCCGGGAAGGGCGAGAGCCCCGGGTAGCGCATCCCCTCCCCGCCCTGGCCGTGGCAGGCGGCGCAGAACGTTCCGTAGAGCGTGGCCCCGTCGGTAGCGAACTCGCGCTCGCCGAGCTTCTCGGCGCGGACGCGATCCTTCGGATGGTACGCGTCGCCGAAGGACGTCCGCCGCAGCGAGAAGAGATAGAAGGTGAGGAGCTCGATCTGGTCCTCGGAGAGGCCCAGCTCGGGCATGAGCGAGCCGGGGGTCACGCGGGCCGGGGCGCGGAAGTGCTCCTGGAACCAGCTCGCCAGCGTCCGCGGGCCGCGCACGCCGCCCCAGGCGCGCTGCCCGGGATCGCGCTGCCCCACGCGCGTCAGGTCCGGCCCGTCGGCGCCGCCCACCCCTCCCACCGAGTGGCAGCCCCGGCATCCGAGGGAGTGGAAGAGCGCCTTCGCCTCGACGAGCCCCGGCGCGCCGGCCCGCGAGCCGAGGTACACGTCGATGGCGCCGCGGTCCGCGTCCGGGAGCGGCGCGAAGGCCGAGCGCCACGCGGCGGCCTCGCCGCGCTCGCGCTCGCGCTGGTGGTGGGCGTACCAGTCCTGCCGGTAGCCGCGCGCGCCGGCGCGCGAGAGATCCGGGCCCTCGAGGCCG
>DATDDC010000539.1:0-11085 GCA_036523995.1 Anaeromyxobacter sp. | reverse complement strand
TCGGGTCGTGCTTCGGCGTTGGTTCGCTCGCTCACCACGTTGCGGTAGATCTGTCGGGATCGCGGCAGAGGAGCTACGCGTCATGAACGCCACGGGCGACAGCCGCATCATCGGCTGGCTCCTCGACGGCGACCCGGCTGTTCGCTGGCAGGCCATGCGTGATCTTCTCCACGCGCCGGAGCGGACGTGGCGGCGCGAGCAGCTGCGGGTTGCGGAGATGGGCTGGGGTCGGCGGCTCCTCGACCTCCAGCGCCCGGATGGCAACTGGGGGCGAGGGCTCTATCGCCCAAAGTGGACCTGCACCACGTACACCATGCAGCTCCTCCGGCAGCTCGGCCTGCCCGCGGGGAACGCATCCGCATTGAGGGCTTGCGCGCTCTACCTCGACGAGGGCGTCGGGCGGGACGGTGGCATCAACTTCTGGCAGCCGCGGCGGCGCATCGGCGAGGCGTGCGTCAGGGGGATGATCCTCGCCCAGCTCTCGTGGTTTGCCGTCGACGACGACCGCATCGAGGCGCTCATGGAGTATGTCCTTCGCGAACAGATGCCCGACGGAGGCTGGAACTGCCGGAGACCGCAGGGGGCGACTCACTCGTCGTTCCATACGACCACGAATGTCCTCGAGGGGCTCCAAGAATACGTCGCGGCGAAGCGATCGCGAGCGGCGGACGCCCTCGAGGCCGCCGCGCGCGGCCGGGAGTTCCTGCTCCAGCACCGCCTGTTCCGGTCGCACACGACAGGGCGAGTGGTCTCCTCGGAGATGACGCGGTTCCACTTTCCGCCGCAGTGGCGTCACGACGCCCTCCGCGCGCTCGACCTCTTCCGGGCAGGGGAAGACCGGGACCGGCGGCTCGAGGACTCCGTGGCGCTCGTCCGCTCCCGGCGCGGGCGCGATGGTCGCTGGGGTTTCGCCCGCCCGTACCCGGGAGCCGTGCACTTCACGCTCGAGGCACCGGGCGCGCCCAGCCGGATCAATACGCTGCGCGCGCTGCGCGTCCTCGGCTGGTGGGACCGGCGCGACGGCGCATGACCGGAGCTTGGATGTCGGGGCGCCGCGCGCGAGGACTTACGCCTATCCGGTGGCGGGGGATGGGGCCCTCACGGTCTTCTCTTCTTTTTTCCCGGAAGCTCGCAGGAGACAGGTTCATCGCTGAATCCCAGCTTGCGCCAGAAGATGAGGCCGGGGCAGACGCCCGTCAGTCCTGCGAACGTGAGGAATCCCACGGGAAGATACAGGACCCAGTGGACCGTCTCGAAGCCGGTCAGCCCGATGCCGAGCAGGACCACCCCCGCCACGGAGAGAAACAGCATCCTGAACGCGCTCATGTCTTCCCCTCCTCACGGGCCCGTGTGCCGGCTCGTCCTGCGGGAACCGTGGCGCCGGCCCACTACCGGCCCGCGCGGCGCATCGCCCAGCCGATGGGACCGAAGAGCGGAACGGTAGCCAGGAACACGAGGAGCTCGTCCCAGAGCCCGGGGGCGCCGGCGCGCGGGCCGCGGGCGCGCTCGAGGAACGCCCCGAAGGTGTTCCCGGCCAGGTTGCCGAGCGTGATGAGACGCAGGAAGAGGAGGATGTCGCCGGCGACGTCGCCGCCGTAGGTCTGGCGCAGGCGCGCCACCGCCTCCGGCTCCGGCCGCCCGCCGCTCCGGGCCCAATGCTGGGCGAAGAGCAGCCCGCTCGCCTCGCCGCCGCCCACCGGGCGGTCGATGGCGCCGGAGAGAAGCGACCGGATCTCCTCGGGCGGCACCCGGGTCCGCGCCGCCTCGCGCTCGTGGAACCAGGCGCAGTAGCGGCAGCCATTGACCGCGGTCACGGTCAGCATCAGCTTCTCCTCGAACGCATGGCTCACGCGCCGGCGCAGGCGGGCGCGCACCAGGAGCGGCAGGCGGACGAGGAGCGCCAGGGAGTCGCGGACGAACTCGACGAAGCGGTAGGTGCGGCGCTCTCTGACGATCATGGATCCCCCTGAGCCATGTGACCAGTGGAAACATATGCCGGCGCGCTCGCCGTCGTCAAGTGTTGCATCTAGGGTTCGATGTGACCATCGGAGACATCGCAACCAGGCTTGCCCCCGTCGAGCGCACCGTCTACGGTCGACGCCCATGACCGCCCGCCACGCCCGCGGCGCGCCGCGCCGGACCACCTACCACCACGGCGACCTGCGCCGCGCGCTGGTCGCGGCCGCGCTCGAGCTACTGAAGACCGAGGGCCCCGACGGCCTCACCGTGCGCGCGGCGGCCCGGCGGGCCGGGGTGACGCACGCCGCGACCTACCGGCACTTCCCGTCGAAGGACGCGCTGCTCGCGGCGGTGGCCGAGGAGGGCTTCCACAGCCTGGAGCGGGCGCTGAGGCGGAGCCTCGCGGCCGGGCGGGGACCGGTGGAGCAGCTCCAGGCGATGGCCGTCGCCTACGTGGACTTCGCGAGGCGCCGGCCCGCCTCCTTCCGCCTGATGCTCGGGCCCGGGGCGCCCAGCAAGGCCGCGTACCCGCCGCTCGAGGCCGCCGCGCGGGCCACCTTCGCGATCCTCGTCGAGGCGATCGCGCGATGCCAGGCCCAGGGCCGGGCGCGCAGGTCTCCGGCGATCCGGCTGGCCACCGCCGCATGGGCGACCATGCACGGCCTCGCAACCCTCGTCGCCGACACGCGCGTCATGCAGATGAAGTTCGCCGATCTCGATCCGGCGACGCTCACCCGGATGGTCATGGAGGATCTGCACCGCGGGCTGTGCGGCGCCGTCCCAGGCTCGAGGACCTCGAGGGCCGCCACGTCTGGCGGGGACCGGAGCGGGTCGTGAGCGCCACCTCCGAGTCGCCCGCGCAGGTCCCGGATCCGTCCGCGTATCCGCGCACGTACCGGATAGGGGGCCGGTGGGGGATCTTCCTCGCTTCGGCTTCCCGCCGCGTGACGCCGACGCCCGCTGATGGCGACGAGCATCCGGCGCGCCGCGCCGCGAGCAGGTCCCACACCGTGTCGCCGACCACGTCGCACTCCTCCGCCAGGACGTCGTGCCGGCGCTGACACTCGAGGAAGAGATCGGGCGCCGGCTTCGCGCGCTCGACGGACCCCTCCCCCCGCTCAGCCCGGCCGCACCGGCGCCGTTCATCGGACGGTGCGCATGAACCCTGCGCCTCGTGTGGGAGGATTGGGCGCGTCATATGCCCGCGCCCGCCAGGCCACTCACGAGCGACATGGGCCCGGGTGACCCCACTCGCCACCCCACGGCCCGAGGCGTGGAGGCAGAGCTCGAGCGCTTGCACCCACACAGCTTCGGCTGGGCGCTCGCGTGCTGCAGGCGGGACCGCCAGGAGGCGGAAGAGGTGCTGCAGGCGACGTACCTGAAGGTCATCGAGGGAAACGCCCGGTTCGACGGGCGCTCGAGCCTGAAGACATGGCTGTTCGGCGTCATCCGCCGAACCGCGTCGGAGCACCGCCGGCGCGTCTGGATGCGCCAGCTGCTCTCGGGCGTACTGGCCAGGCAGCCGAGGCCGCCGGCCTGCGAAACCCCGGAGGCATCGCTCGGCGCGTCGGAGGGGCACGCCCACGTCTCCGCCGGGCTGGCGTCCCTCTCGCCACGCCAGCGCGAGGCGCTGGAGCTGGTCTTCTACCACGACCTGTCGATCGCCGAAGCCGCGGTGGTGATGGGCGTGTCGGTCGGGAGCGCCCGGCAGCACTACGAACGCGGCAAGCGCAACATGCGTGAGGCGCTGCTGGCGCGTGGAGCGACACCATGATTGACGAGGACGAACGGCTTCGCGCTTTTTTCGCCGAATTGCGGCGGGCGGACGAGCGGCTCGCGCCTGCGTTCCGGACGCTCTGGACGCGCGCGGCGGTGCCCGCACCGGCCAAGGCAGGAGCGTGCCCGATCCGGGTTTTCGTCACGGCAGCCGCCATCGCGCTGGCCGTGATGGCCCTCGCGCTCAGGCCGCGGCAGCCGGCGCTTTTCCCGCCGCTCCCGATCGCGATCGGTGCGGCACTGCCGCTCGACGGGCTGCTCACGATGCCGGATGCCCCGGCCCGCTCGTTGCCCGATTTCGAGTTCGGGGCGCCGTTCACCTGGGCCGCCATGAATGGAGGCATCACATGGGAAGGATGGTGAGATCCACAAGGTGGGCAGTCCTCGGCTGCATCGCATTGCTCGGAAGCTGCGAACGAGGCCGCACTGGACCAGCCGATCTCTCGCCCGGAGACCCGGGCGCGCAGCCCTCGCGGGCCTCGACGGCCGGGCCCGCCCAGCCGCCGCCGGGTGATCCCGGCGCCGGACCCCTGGCGAAGCTCTACACGCCCGACCTGCTCATGGCGCGGCAAGGCGACCTCGGCCTCTCGAAGGCGCAGCGACAGGCGATGATCGAGTCGCTGCAGGAGACGCAGTCTGCGCTGGTGCCGCTCCAGTGGCAGATGCACGCGGCGACCGGTGACCTCGAGAAGCTCCTCGATGCGCCCCGGGTCGACGAAGCCGCGGCGCTGGCGATCGGCGACCGCATGACCCTCGTCGAGGGCGAGATCAAGCGGCAGCACCTGCGTCTTCTCATTCGCCTGAAGAACCAGCTCACCGAGGCGCAGCAGCACCGGCTGGACGAGCTCCGCACCCGCGGCCCGCTGACCGCCGGCGCCGCTTCTCGATGAGACGCCGGTCTCGCGCACGGCCGCGCCCGGACCCTCGCGTCATACGAGATTCGCCGCCGGGTCACGAAATGGCGTCGCGGGAGGAGGTGCGCCATGGCCGCGATTCGACCGTCCTCGATGCTGCTGGGCTTCGCCGCCGCGCTCGCCGCATGCGGCGCGTCCCACCCGCCGCCGTCCGCCGGAGGCGGCGACGACTTCGTCGTCGCCCTCGAGGTCGGCAACGAGGCGTTCCTCGATCCCGCGGTCGCCGACTGGCGGCTCGATCGAGCGGTGGCCCTCGGAGCGCGCTGGGTGCGCGTGAGCGTGCCGTGGGTTCTCGTCGAGCAGGAGAAGGGCGTCCTGACCTGGGCGGGCACGAGGCCGGGCCCTTTCGACGTCGATCACCTGATGGCCGGGATCCGTTCACGCGGGCTCGGGGCCGTGGTCATCGTCCAGTACACCCCGACGTGGGCGCGGGAACCGGGCTCGTTCGGCGACGTCTACACGCCTCCGGCCGATCCGGCGGACTACGGCCGGTTCGCCGGGGAGGTGGCGCGTCGGTACGGCGACGTGATCCGACTGCTCGAAGTGTGGAACGAGGTGGACGTGGACGACACTCTGGATCCGCCGGACGGCGCACCACTGGGATGGAGTCCCTTCTGGCATGGCAGCGTTGCGCAATACGTCGCGATTCTGAACTCCGCGTACGACGCCGTGAAGGCGGCGGCCCCGCACGTCCTCGTGCTCTCGAGCGGCCTCGCTCCGCTCACGCCGCATCTCCTCGAGAGATGGCTCCACGACTTCTTCACGAACGAGCCGCGCCCTAGGTTCGACTGGTTCGGCTGGCACCCCTACGGAATGGTCGCGGAGGCGGGGCCCGATGCGAACGACGGCTCGACGAGCTCCTTCCGCGGCTTCGAGCGCATCGCCGAGCGGCTCGACCTCGAGGGCTACGGCGGCGTTCCCGTCTTCCTCAGCGAGTTCGGCTGCCGCCAGGACAGCGACGACCCTTCGATGCAGGCCTGGGTCGAGGAGGTCGTCGCCACCATGCTCCCGCAGGCCTTCGCGGTGGCCCGTTCGTCGCCGAGGGTGAAGGGGCTCGTCTGGTTCTCGCTCCAGTACGAGGGATGGGAGGGCGACTACGGCCTCTTCACGCGGGACGAGGACACACCGGCGCGGGAGCCCCGACCGTCCGCGGCTTCGTTCGAGACCTTCGCGACGCTCACGGACGGATACGGGTTCGAGGAGCGCGAGGCGGGAACGGACGACGGCTCCGAGCCCGAGGTGTATCGGTTCGCGCGCCGAGACGGGAAGCGCCTGTGGATCGCGTATGCGCCGTTCGTCCCGCCGTGGTTCGGCGTGGTGGAGCCTCAGGACATGACGATCCACGCATCTCCGGGAGCGGTGCTCCGCATCGTCGGCCGGGACGGCGAAGAAGGCCAGGTCACGGTCGGAGCCGATGGGACAGCGACCATCCTCGCGACTCATCGAGTCGCCTACGTCGTGGAGCCGTGAGCCATGGTTACTCGGAACGACAAGGACCGCAGGGCCGCGCTCGGGTGGGCGCTCGCGCTCGCGTTCGCCGCCTGCCGCACCGGTGCGGCCGGTCCGCCGCCCGCGCCTGCGCGCCCGCCGCCGGCTGACGGGGCCTTCGGCGTGTTCGTTGCCTTCGCGCCCGAGTTCGCCCCGTTCTGGACGAGCCTCGGCCTCGATTACGCGGGGTACCAGGACTGGGCGGGCGCGCGGATGGAGGACCTCGGCGCCACCTGGACACGCAGCAACCTTCAGCTCGTCTGGGACTTCGTGGAGCCCGAGGTAGAGCCCCTGCCCGGTGCGGAGTCGTTCGACTGGACGGCGAGCGATGCCGTGTTCGCGGCCGCCGCTCGCTACGGCGTCCGGTACCTCGCGGTCTTCCACGAAGGCGCGCCGACCTGGGGGCAACCGCTGCGCGACCCGCTCGCCAACCTCGAGGCCTACGAGCGGTTCGTCGAGGCGGCGGTGGAGCGGTACGACGGCGACGGCCTGGACGACGCGCCGGCCGGGATCGTCGTACGCCACTGGCAGATCGGCAACGAGACCGGTGGCTGGACCGCTTCCGGCCGGACCGCGGAGGACTACGTTCGCTGGTTCGAGGCGACCGCGGCGGCGATCGGACGCGCCGACCCCGAGGCGCGTGTGGTGCTCGTCGCGTCGACGAACGGCGATCGGATGGATCCGCTCCACGCGTATGCGATCCCGGCGCTCGCGGCGCGCGGGGTCCGCATCGACGCCGTGGACATCCATCACTGGGGGAAGGCCGATCTCGCGAGCAGCACCATGGACGCGGTGCCGGCGTACCGGGCGCTCCTCGACGGCGCCGGGCTGCCCGATGCGGAGATCTGGTCGTGCGAACACGGCACCTACGTCGGGGCGCCCGTCACGACGCCCGGCGAGTGCACCGCGTGCCCGTCCGGCTGGGTGTGCGACCCGATGGGACGGTGCGTCTCGCCCTGCACGTCGAGCGCGACCTGCTCCCCGGATTTTCCGGTGTGCGACACCGCGACGGGCCTCTGTGTCGAGGACGCGCCCCCGCAGGAAGCCGCCGATCAGGCCCGCTCGCTCGTATACCGGTACGTCGTGAACCGGCACCTCGGCGTCCGCCGGATCCTGTGGAACAACCTCGCGAGCTGGCAGTGCTTCGCGGGTCAATGCGGCGGCGTTCCCGACCGGCTCGGCCTCGTCGCCGACGGGTACGGTCCTGGGGAGACGCTGGCGGACGTGGGGCGCCCGCGGCCCTCGTACTTCGCCTATCGCATGCTCGCCGCGCTCACGGACGATCCGGCTGCGTCGCCGGACGGCCGAGTGGACCTGGGCGATCCCGCGCTCCGCGTGTACGCGTACAGGTTGAACGCCACCGGGCGGCGAGCCTTCGTCGCGTGGGCCGACTCCTCGCGCGAGGCGGCGATCCCGTTCTCCCGCGCGGCGGCGCTCGTCAGAGGCTTCCTCGCCGACGAGGACGGCGTGGCCCTGCGGGTGCAGCGGATCGAGGCGGCGGGGGGTTTGCTCTCGGTTCCGCTCGACCCCGACCCGGTGTGGATCGAGGACGTGCCCTGACGCTGCGAGGGCGTCCGCCGCCGCACGACGTCGCTGACACCGCTTGTGCGATCGGCGGCCGCGCATGTTCCGTGAACGTCGACGAGCCCTGGCCCGCCCCGAGGAGATGCTGGGCGCGCGGGCCGCGGGCGCGTTCACGGGCTCACAGCGCTGATCACTCGAGACCGCTCCATCGTCATTGCGCGAGCAGCCTCCAGCGAGCGGCTCGATGATCGCGGGCAGGTCCTCGGGCGCCATCCTCAAGACTTCCCCGTCGTCACCGAAATGGCGCCAGAATGGCGCTGGCGCTCGAGCATTAACGGAAGGTCAACAAATCTCGCTCGTTGGCGTGAAGGGAAAGGGAACGGCTCCTTTTGACGAAGCCGAGGAGAAAACTGGGTGAGAACAGGAACTTAGGCTTCGCTGCCGGCGCGGAGCATCGTCCGGTACATAAAGAAAACCCCCGGATGACCGGGGGTTATCGAATGGAGCGGGAAAAGGGATTTGAACCAAGTCGAGGGTGAACGCTAAGTGGGCGACAGCGCGCTGTTTTCCCAGGATTGCCGCCTGGTTTCGCTCTTCCCGGGTTCCGTCCTGTTCCGGCCCTTTCCGGGATTTTCCGGCCGGTTCCGGCCACGAAATGGCGCCAGAATGGCGCTGGATCGGCAACCTCGCCGCTCCGTGCTTGGCTCGCCGAGGTCCGACGTGCGACATGGCGAACGCCAGGCGACATCGAGGAGATCTACCGGAACGCCAGTCCAGCCGAGCTTGAGCGATCGGCGCGAAGACCCCGTAAGGTGCCGCGCGCCGCTTCGCGGACGCGCCAGGGACTCCCTTCGAGACGCCCGCATATCTGCGGACGCCGACCGGCGCGCATCCGCCCCCAGATCGCACTTCACCTTGCGGCACGTCCGGCCTCGCGTACATCCTCCACCCGCCGGAGGGTCTCCGCCCAAGGAGGACCGATGAGGACCAAGCTACTGGCCGCCGCCGCGCTGCTCGCCGTCACCTTCGTCGCTGCCGCCCAGGAGAGGCCACAGATCGGGCTCGGGATCGGGATCGTCCCGTTCGCGGTGCCCGCGGCGGGCGCGGCGACGGTCTCGCGGACCGTCGAGCTCTACGTGCCGATCGCCGTTACCCCGCAACTCCGGCTCGAGCCGTCCTTCGGGATCTCCACGGACGACCAGCCCGGCGCCGGGACGGACACGCGCGACTTCACCCTCGGACTCGGCGCGTTCGTCGTGACCCGGATCGCGCCGACGGCGGACATGTACGTGGGCGGGCGGCTCCGGCTCAACTTCGCGAAGATCAGCAACCCCGCCGCGAGCGACACCGGGACGGACCTCCAGATCGCCGCGGCGCTCGGCGGCGAGTACTACTTCGTTCCGCGCTTCTCGCTCGGCCTCGAGGGAGAACTCGGCCTTTTCCAGAACAGCAGGGTCTCTGGAGACAACGACGGCGTCTTCACGACCGGCACCGCGTTCCTGCGCGTCTACTTCAAGTAGCCGTAGGTGGCGAGGCGCGGTTGCCAGGAAATGGCGCCAGGTTGGCGCCGGGAAACGGCTCCCCCAACAGACCCGCTACTCCGCGTCCTCCAGGCGGACCCCGCGCCCGACGCGCAGACTTGCCCTCGCCTTCTCGACGCGCGCGATGAAGCGCGGATCGTTCTCGAGCCGGTAGTCGAACAAGTCGTCTTCCGAAGCGAAGCCGATGAGGACTCCCGCCGGCTTCCCATGGGCGGGTGATCACGACCTCCCGCTCCTCGGCCTCTCGAAGGCCCCGGGAAAGGTCGTCCTTCACCTCCGAGACCGGGGCCTGCTTCGCTCCGGACTTCCGACCCGAGCGAGCCATGATTCTGCCTCCGACTTCGCACCAGACGGCAAGCACGTACACGCGCTCACTGCTACAGGTGACCGATCGAGAGGATGCCCGCCACGACGTGCAACCAGCGGAACGCAGCCTCGAGCCAAGCCATCATCGGCTCACCCCCATCTGAACCAAAATGTTACGTGTAGTGCGCGAGCGGGGCGCGAGGTCCAGGACAGGCCGGGCGAGGGAGCGCGGCTCCTCGGCAAGCTCGCGGACGCTGGCGTTCTGTTCCTCGCCTTCACGGCTTTCCCGTGGCGGGCGGCAAGGCGCAGATCACATTCCTCACGGCTGCGCGGGACGCCGGGCTCACCCACAGCGGAAAGAAGCAGTGCTTCCTCGTCCAGGGAGACGATCGTGTGGGCGCGGCCCGCGACATCTTGAAGCGGCTCGCCGAGGTGAACGTCAACGGTGTCGCGTCCAGCGGGGTCTCCGCCTCGGGCGGCACCTACGGGCTCGTTCTCTTCGTGAAGCACGCAGATCTCGCCGCCGCGGCGAAGGCCGTCGGAGTGTAGGAACCTCGATCAGGACCCCGCCGGGACCGCGGACTCGGCCGCGGGAGTGGGGGTGGCGAGGATGGGGCGGAGCATCGCGGCGACGCCCAGCCCTCGCGGCTACGGTAGTCCTGCCGTGATCAAGACCCAGCTGAACGCCGTCGTCACCCAGCGGATCGAGGTCGCTTCCGGCCTCGCGATGTTCCGCATCTCGCCGGACGGCTGGACGCTCCCCCGCTTCACGGCGGGACAGTTTGCCGTGATCGGCCTGCCCGCCTCTGCCGCACGCATCGCCCTGTCCGACCCCGAGGAGCCGGCGGGCGATTCGGGTCGGCTGATCCGCCGCGCGTACTCGATCGCCTCCTCCCCGCTCGCGCGCGACCACATCGAGATCTTCGTGAACATCGTCCGCTCCGGCGAGCTGACGCCTCGACTCTTCGCGCTCCGGCCGGGCGACCGGATATGGCTCGGTCGCAAGTTCGCGGGGATGTTCACGCTCCGCGAGGTGCCGCGGGATCGGCACGTCGCGATGATCGCGACCGGCACCGGGCTCGCGCCGTACGTGAGCATGATGCGGTCTGAGCTCGAGTGCGGTGGCCCGCGCCGGTTCGCGGTCCTCCACGGCGCGCGGCACTCCTGGGACCTCGGGTACGCGGCCGAGCTCGCCGCGATGCAGCGGCTCTGCCGGAACTTCACGTACGTGCCGACGGTGAGCCGGCCGGAGGCGGAGCTCGTGCCGTGGGGTGGCGCGAAGGGCCACATCCAGGCGCTCTGGACGGGCCGCGTGCTAGAGCGGGGGGGGCTTCCGTCCCACACCGAAGAACACGCACGTCTTCCTCTGCGGCAACCCCGCGATGATCGAGGACATGATCGCGCTGCTCGAGGCGGAGGGGTTCACGGTGCACGAGCCGCGCGCGCCCGGGCAGATTCACGTCGAGCGGTACTGGTGAGGCGGCCCTCGGCGGATCCGCCGGAACGGTACTCGTTCATCACCTGGAGAGCCGATGATGGCCTGGCTCGAAGCTGCGTTCCGCTGGATGCACGTTGTG
>DATDDC010000538.1:0-3665 GCA_036523995.1 Anaeromyxobacter sp. | reverse complement strand
GGGCAGCTCCGCCTCGAGCGCGGCGGCGAGCGGAAGCGTGCGGCGCACCGCCGGCGCGCCGGCCGTGGCGCGGTGGAGCTTGAGGAGCCCGCTCGCGAGGGCGAGCCGGTCGCCGCAGGCGCGCGCCGCCTCCTCGTCGGCGAGCCACTCCGCGTCCTTCGCGACCGCGCGGCAGAGCACCTGGAAGGCGGGGCTCCAGAAGAGGAGCGCGCGCGCCGCCATCAGGATCCAGCTCGCGCCGGGATCGCGGCGCGCCAGGTGCGCGAGCTCGTGGGCGAGCGCCGCGCGCAGCTCCTCGCGATCGAGGAGGCGCAGCGCGCCGCGCGAGATCACGACGGCGTGCCGCCGCACGCCGGTGCAGAAGAGGACGGGGGGGTCGCGGTCGAGGAACGTCACCGCCGGAGGCCGGAGGCGGAAGGCCGCGGCGAGCCGGGGCAGCTCCGCCTCGAGCGCGGCGGCGCTCTCGGGATCCGGGACGGCCGCCTGGGGGCGAGGCCGGCGCCGGGCGAGGAGGAGCGGCACGAGGTCCATGAGGAAGAGCGCCGTGCCCGCCGCGGCGAAGGCGGCGAGCCACCAGCGCAGGAGGCCGACGCCGAGGAAGCGCACGTCCTCCCAGCGCCGGCCCGCGAAGAGGGCGGCATCGCCGAACTCCTCCCCGCCGCGGAACGGGAAGGCGGCGAGGAGGGCCGGGAAGACCACGAGCGGATAGGCGAGCGCGACGGCCCGCAGCGCCATGCGCTGGCGGGGCTCCTTCACCCGCCAGCTCCGCACCAGCGCCTCCACGAAGAGCGAGGCGACGAGGGCGTGGAAGATGGCCTGCGCCCCGATCTCAGCCCACCTCGCGGCGTTCGATCCCATGCGCCTCGGCGGCCCCGTGAGGTCGCGCGCCCGGGGGCATCCCGCCCTCGAGGCGCGCGAGCTCCAGCGGATGCTCGTGCTGGTACCGTTCCCGGCTCACTTTACCCGTGAAGATGGAGGCGTCGAAGGGGAAGACGTCCGGATTGAGGTGCGCGTTGAAGATGTGCCAGATGGTGATGACGAAGAAGGCCATGAGGCCCTCGTTCGAGTGCGCCACCTTCGCGGCGGGGATGAACTGCCCCGGGATGAGCGAGGCCGCCTGCACCGGGAAGAAGAGGATGAACCCGGTGGCCACCATGATGACGTTGCCCACGACGAGGCCCCAGTACTCGAACTTCTCCTTGTACGTGTAGCGGTCGTACTGTGGGTGCTTCTCCGTCATGCCCAGGTAGTAGCGGAGCTGCAGGATGGCGTCCTCGAAGTCCTTCTTCGTCGGCACCATGCTGAAGTACTGGCGCTTGCCCAGCATGATGCGGATGCCGTTCGAGAAGTGGGCGATGGTGGCGGCGGCGAGGGTGAGCCCGGCGATGCGGTGGATCCAGCGCGTGCTGTCCACGCCGCCGAAGAGCGAGACGAGGGCGTGCGCCCACCCTGCCTGGTAGAACTTCTGCGGCAGGCCGGTGAGGCAGAGCACCGCGAAGGTGAGCATGGTGAGGAAGTGCTCGACGCGCTGCTGGAGGTTGAATCGGACGATGTAATCGCTCATCGGTTAACCACCACGCGCCACAGGTGCAGCGCGATCTGGAGGACGAGCCCGCCCACCATGAACGGGATCATCAGCTTGTAGAAGAGGGTCACGCCCCACACGATGGGCGCCTTCTGCGGCGTGGGCTCGTAGTGCGAGAGCCAGGCCTTGGGGAAGCTCGCCGGCGCGCCCGCGTGGCACTTCTGGCAGGTCTTCTGGAGGTTCGCCGACATCACGCTCGAGGAGGGGTCCTTCGACTTCTCGATGTCGTGGACGCCGTGGCAGTCGGTGCACACCGCGGCGAGGCGGGCGCCCGGGCCGTGCTTCTTGCCTCGCTGCAGCGTCGAGGCCATGCCGTGGAAGTCGGAGAGGTAGGTGTCCACCACCTTGGTGGAGAGGCCGTAGCGGCTCATGAGCTTCTCGTCGGTGTGGCAGCGGCCGCAGATCTCGGGCGTGCGCATCGCGAGCGCACCGTCGCGCGGGTCGGTGGTGTCGTGCGCGCGGTGACAGTCCGTGCACACCGGGACGTCGCCGCTCGACTCCGCCGCCCGGCCGTGCACGCTCTTCGCGTAGATCTCGGCCTCGAACTCGTGGCAGGAGGAGCACATCCGCGAGATGCGCGTGCGCGGCTGGCCCGGGCGCGAGATGTCGTGCGCGCCGTGGCAGTCCACGCACAGGGCGGCCTTGTCGTTGCCCTTGGCCATGACCGCGAAGTGCACGCCGTCCAGGGTCTTCGTGTAGTTCGCGAAGTGGCAGCCCTTGCACTGCTCGTAGTAGGCGCGCGTCACCTCCCGGCGGTTCTTGAACTTGAGCTCGCCGGTGGCGTGGTCGCTCTTCTTGTCGGTGTGGCACTCGCTGCAGCGGAGGAACTCGCCGTGCACGGACTTCGCGAACGCGGCCTGGTCGATGCCGAGCTGGAGCTTCTCGCCGCTCGGCAGGTCGAAGGTCATGGACGGGTCGGTGTGGCAGCCGAGGCAATCCTCCTGCTCGGCCGGGATGGAGGCCGCGGCGCTCCCGGCCCACGCGGCGAGCCCGAGCGCTGTGAAGATTCTCAGCATTGTGTCGCACCCCCCGTTGCGTCCGCAATCGCTGTCTATTGAAACAGATGCGAAATACCTACCAGGGCCGAGCCAATCCGTCCATCGTGGAAACGCGCGACAGGCGTGGGATTCCGAGCGCCATTCACACGGAGTCCCAGCGCAAACCTGGCGGGGGAAGCAATCGCGAAAGGGGGAATGCGCAAATTCCACGTGCGCGGATGCGCACGGGTCGGGAGGAACCGATCAGGCGCGCGGGGCCGTGCGCTCCCGCGCACCCCGGAACGCCTCGCGCAGCACGGCCCACGAGGCGTGCGCCACCGCGCTCGCGATGGAGGCAATCCCGCACACCGGCAGGAGAAGCACGTAGGCGAGCCCGGCGATCGCCGCCAGCGCGGCGGCGAAGGGCGCGAGGAGGAGCGCGGTGGTGCGGCCCCACCGCCGCGCGGCGGGGGACCGCACCGCGGGCGCCGTGCCGCGCGAGGCGCGCCCGGCGAACGCGAAAGGCGTGCTGGGATGGACTTCCTGCCGCGGCATGGCCGCCTCCTCTCCTCGGGGCGCCCTCACGGCGTGAGGAACGCCGCCGCGAGCGCGCTCCACCCCTCCTCGCCCACGAGCCACGGCGCGGGCGACAGGAGCTCGCCGCCGTCGGCGGCGGCGAACCCGAGCCGCTCCTCCAGGAAGCGCGAGAACCGCGCCGCCTCGCCTCGCATGAGCTCCTCGGCCCCGGCGCCGCGCGGGAAGGAGCGGAACGCCTCGTCCTCCGGCGTGAGCGCGACGAGCCAGCCCCGGCCGTAGCCATCCTGCTTCACCAGGCCCGGATCCCGCAGCACCGCCGCGTTCACGCCCGCCACCGACGCGGCGATGGGCGAGCGGATGGAGAGGGCGCGCCCGCCGCCGTGGAGGCGCGCGACGACGTCGCCGCGCGCGAGGCGCGTGCCGGGGCGCGGGAGCTCGACCGCCGTCACGGACGGCAGGATGCGCAGGGAGAGATCGTCGAGGCCGAGCTCGAGCGCGCCTCCGGGCCGGCGCTCGAGCCACGTGTGCCCCGGCGCGTACCAGGCCGCGGGCCGGAAGAGCAGCCC
>DATDDC010000537.1:0-1506 GCA_036523995.1 Anaeromyxobacter sp. | reverse complement strand
ATCGCCACGCTCGAGGCGAGCTTCTACGGGTGATCCGGCGGCGGCTTGCCGCAGCCGCCGCTCGCGCGCACGCGCACGCGGTCGAGGTCGAGGTCGGGGTCGCGGTCGGGGTCGGGGTCGCGGTCGGGGTCGCGGTCGGGGTCGCGGTCGAGGTCGCGGTCGGTGTCGCGGTCGGCGTCGACGTCGATCTCGCACCGCGCCGCCGCCCACATGGCCGCGCGCGGCGGGGGACCGCACGTCCCCTCGTCACCCCCTCGGGCGGGACGCCCACCGCATGCGTTTCCATTGAGCCCGGGGGGATTGCCGTGTAAACACCGGCGCCATGCTCGCGGTCATCCCCTGGTTCGAGCTGCCCACCCTGTCGCTCGGGCCCGTGACCATCCAGTCGTTCGGCATCCTCTCGGCGCTCGGCATCCTCGCGGCCGTGAGCCTCTCGGCGCGCGCCGCCCGCCAGCTCGGCCGCAACCCGCAGGTCATCCTCGACTACTCCGTCTTCGGCGTCATCGCGGGCGTCGTGCTCGGCCACCTCGTCCACCTGTTCGCGTACCACAGCGAGGAGCTCGAGAACCCCTGGCGCATCCTCAAGATCTGGGAGGGGCTCTCCTCCATGGGCGGGCTCCTGGGCGGAGTCCTCGCGGCCATCGTCTTCTTCCGGAGGAAGCACATCCGCTTCCAGGACTACGCGGACGCCTTCGCGCTCGGGGTCGCGCCGGGCTGGGGCGTGGCCCGGCTCGGCTGCTTCAGCGTCCACGATCATCCCGGGGTGAAGACGGGCTTCTTCCTCGCCGTCCGCTTCCCCGACGGCCCCCGCCACGATCTCGGCTTCTACGAGGCGATCCTGCTCTTCGCCATCGGGGCGCTCCTCTGGACGCTGCACCGCCGCGGCGTGCTCCGCGGGCGGCTCCTCGCCGTCCTCGCCGTCATCTACGGCATCGGCCGCTTCTTCCTCGACTTCCTGCGCGCGAGCGACGTGCCCTACCCCGACGCGCGCCACCTCGGCCTGACCTTCGCGCAGTACGCCGCCGTGGCCCTCGTCGCGTACGCCGGCTGGGCCTTCGTGCGGTTCCGCCCGGCCCCCGTCGCGGCCCCGGCGGCGCGGTGATAGAACGCTGTAGATGGGCCAGGAGGACCGAGCGCTGTCCGCGCGGCGAGGCCTCGTGCGCGCCGGCCCGGCCGCGCGGCCCGACCCCACCGCCGATGCGGAGGCCGAGCTCAAGGCCACGCTCGAGGAGGTGACGCGCCTCGATGCGGAGATCGAGGCGCTCTCCGAGGAGCTCGCGGAGTTCTCGCGCCGCTGGGAGCAGGCGCTCGGGACCGCCTTCCAGGACCTCGCCGCGGCGGAGCGCCTCGTGCGGCGGCTGCAGGCGCTCGAGGACGGGCTCCTGGCCGCGGCGGAGAGGCTCCGCTCCGATCCCGCTCCGGCCCGCTCGCGATCGCGCCGCGGCCGCGCCGGCAGGCGGCGGCCCTCGGGCCGTGCCGAGGCCGAGGCCGATGCATGGACGCCCG
>DATDDC010000536.1:0-10918 GCA_036523995.1 Anaeromyxobacter sp. | reverse complement strand
GGGGAGCCCCGCCTCCGTCCGGCCGCCGCAGACTGCGTGGAAGTAGGCCTCGACCGGCTCCATGCCGGCGACGAGCACCTCGCCCGCCGTGGCCCGGGCCGCGGCGCGCGCGGCGGCCCCGGGCTTGCCGGCGAAGACCTGCGCGAGCACGCCCGAGCCGATGTCGTGATCGCGCCCGGCCGCCTGCGCCTCGATCTTGCGGGTGAGCGCGTAGCTCCGTGCGGCGACCGCCTGCGCCTTCTGCGCCTCGGCGGGGAAGCTCGCCGGCATCTCGCCCGAGACGACCCCCGCCACGTAGTCCTCGAGGGGAAGCTCGACGACGCCCTTCCCCGAGGCGACGCGGATCGTCTCCTCCGCCGCGCCCCCGCGGGCGAGCGCCGCGAGGAGGGCCGCGGCCACGGCGCGTCCGGGCGATCTCACGCCTCGTCGGGGGCGGCGGCCGGGGCCTTCGCGGCCTTCTCGGCCCGCTCGCGCCTCAGCTCCCGGACCTTGTGCCAGGCGTACCAGGCGACGGCGGCGAGGAGCACGATCCCGATGGCGAGATCGAAGCGGTGGAAGGCGGCCTTGAGCCGCGGGTCCGTGTGCCACTCCTCGCCGAGCTTCCGGCCCACCCAGGCGAGCCCGAGGCACCACGGGTAGGAGCCGACGAACGTGTAGACGATGAACTTCGGCATGGGCATCCGCGCCACGCCCGCCGGGAAGGCGATGAAGGTGCGGACGACCGGCAGGAGCCGCGCCGCGAGCACGATCCACTGGCCGTGACGGCCGAAGAGCCGGTCGGCGACGTCGAGCTCCTTGTGCGAGACGAGGACGTACTTCCCGTAGCGCTCGACGAGCGGCCGGCCGCCGTAGCGGCCCAGGTAGTAGGCGGGGATCGAGCCGACGATGCAGCCCATCGCGCCGGCGAGCGCGGCGCCGTGGAGCGTGAACTGGCCCTTGTAGACCAGGTACCCGGCGAACGGCATGATGATCTCGGACGGAAGCGGAATGCAGGCGCTCTCGATCGCCATGAGCAGGACCACGCCGCCATAGCCCATGGCCGAGATGACACCGGTCGTGAAGACGGCGAGGGCCTCGATGGTCCTGGCGATCATCCTCGTCCGCCCTCCGAAGCCTCTCCGGCTTCCGGCGCCGCTCCCCCGCTCGCCCGCCGCGGGGACGCGCCGGGAGCGCCGTAGTAGACCGCCTCGTAGGGGCAGGCGCAATCCCGGTCCGGCGGCTCGGGATAGAAGTAGCGCTCGCCCCGGAAGCTCCGCAGCCACGTCCCCGGCGCACCCGCGACGTCGCCTCGTCCGAGGAGGTACGACGGCCCGAGCGTCACCTTCCCTCCGCCCCCGGGCAGATCCACCGCGAGGTGCGGGATGGCGAGGCCGCTCGTCCGCCCCCGCAGCTCCTCCAGGATGGCGATGCCCGCGTCGAGGGGCGTGCGCAGGTGGGCGGTGCCCTCGGCCAGATCGCCCTGGTGAAGGTAGTACGGGCGCACGCGGAAGGTGAGGAGCCGCTCGAAGAGGTCCTTCAGGATCCGCGCCGACGAGTTCACGCCCCGGAGCAGCACCGTCTGGTTCTCGACGGGCACGCCGTGGTCGACGAGCGTGCCACACGCCTCGCGGGCCTCCTCGGTGCACTCCACCGGATGATTGAAGTGCGTCACCACGAAGAGCGGCGCGTGGCGGCGCAACATCGCCGCGAGCTCCGCGTCGATGCGCATGGGGCAGACCACCGGGGCGCGGGTGGCGAGGCGCAGGATCTGGACGTGCGGCACGGCGCGCAGGCCGGAGAGCAGGCGGTCGAGCCGCTCGTTCGAGAGGAGCAGCGGCTCGCCACCCGAGACGATGACGTCGCGGATCTCCGGGTGCGCGCGGACGTACTCGATCGCCTGCGCCAGCGCGGCGCGGCCGACGTCCTCGATGTCGTCCGACTCCGCGAGCGTGAGGCGCCGGCGCGTGCAGTGCCGGCAGTAGAGCGAGCAGCGCTCGATGGCGAGGAGGAGGGCGCGGTCGCGGTAGCGGTGCACGATGGCCGGCACGGGCCGGTGCGCATCCTCGCCCAGGGGATCCGCGAGGTCCCCGGGAGCGCGCTCCGCCTCCGCGGCGGACGGGAGCGACTGGAGCCGGATGGGGCAGGACGGGTGCGCCGGATCCATGAGGGCGGCGTAGTAGGGCGGCACCGCCACCCGGGTCCGGCCGGCCGCGGCGGCGAGGCCCCGGCGCTCCTCGGGCGTGAGATCGACGACGCGGGCGAAGTCCTCGGCGGTGGTGAGCGCGTTTCGCTGCTGCCAGCGCCAGTCGCGCCACTCGGCGTCGCTCGCGGCGGGGAATCTCCGGGCCGGTCTCATGTCGGGGCGCCCGCTATATCGGGGCGCGCTGCCGCAGTCAAACGGGCGTGCGCAGCCAGGCGAGCGACCTCGCGCGGGTCGGGCGAAGTGTCAGAGGGGCGCGTCAGTGTTAAGGAAGGTACATGGTGAGCTCGAACGTCCGCTCGAGGTTCAGGCCCGGCCCGCGCGGGATCTGGAAGGACGTCCCGGACAACCTCTGGAACGACTGGCACTGGCAGCAGCGCGAGCGCGTGACGCGGCTCGAGCAGCTCGAGCGAGTCATCCACGTGACGGGCGAGGAGCGCCGGGCCGCCGTCGAGACGGAGTCCGAGTTCCAGATGGGCATCACGCCCTACTACGCGGCGCTGATGGACCAGGACGATCCGTCGTGCCCGATCCGGCTCCAGTCGGTGCCGACCATGGGCGAGGCGTTCTTCTCGCCCGCGGACCTCGAGGACCCGCTCGCCGAGGAGCGGGACATGCCGACGCCGGGGATCACGCACCGCTACCCGGACCGCGTGCTCTTCTACACGACCCACAACTGCCCGGTGTACTGCCGGCACTGCACGCGCAAGCGCAAGGTGGCGGACCCGACGAGCGCGGCGGCGAAGAGGCAGATCGAGGACTCGCTCGCGTACATCGAGAAGCACGAGGAGATCCGCGACGTCGTCATCTCCGGCGGCGATCCCCTGTCCCTCTCCGACGAGCGGCTCGACTACATCCTCGGGCGGCTGCGGGCCATCCCGCACGTCGACATCTTCCGGCTCGGGACGCGGAACCTCGTCACCCTGCCCCAGCGCGTCACCGACGACTTCGTCCGGATGATCCGCGAGCACCACCCGGTCTACGTGAACACGCACTTCAACCACCCCAAGGAGTGCACCGCCGAGGCGTTCGAGGCCGCTCGCCGCATCGCCGACGCGGGCTGCCCCATCGGCAACCAGATGGTGCTGCTCAAGGGCGTGAACGACGAGCCGGCCGTCGTGAAGGAGCTGAACCACCGGCTCCTGCTCATGCGCATCCGGCCCTACTACATCTACCAGTGCGACCTCGCGAGGGGCATCAGCCACTTCCGCACGCCGGTCGAGGCGGGCATCCGCATCATCGAGGCCCTGCGCGGCCACACCTCCGGCCTCGCCGTCCCGCAGTTCGTGGTGGACGCGCCGCTCGGCGGCGGGAAGATCCCGGTGAACCCGAACTACGTGGTCCGCCACGAGGGGAAGAAGTGGGTGCTGCGGAACTACGCGGGCAAGGAGTACGAGTACTTCGAGCCGTGACGCGCCCCCGCGGACGGCGTCACTCCGCTGCACGCGGGGCGAGACGCAGGGGGAGGTGGCGCGCGATCCCCCTGAAGATCGCGTCCTCCGTCAGGAGCTCCGCGCCTAGATCGAGGGCGCACCGGGCGACGTGCGCGTCCGGGGTCGAGACCGAGAGCCCCTTCGCCCCGAGGCGCGAGCGAAGCTCGCCGACGCGGAACCAGTGCTGCAGGGCCGTCCCGCAGAGCGGCAGGGCCGCGAACGCCCTCTCGAGCTCCTTCCGCTCCCGCTCCGCCATTCGCCCGGACAGGATCTCCGCCCCGACGACGGGCGTCAGGTACACGCGCCCTTCCCGCAGCGCGTCGACGACCCAGCGCGGCTCGCCGCTCGCCAGGAACGTCACCCAGCTCGATGTGTCAATGACCAGGGCGCTCACGTGAGACGTCCAGGTCGACGTCGAGGCGCAGCTTGCCGGCGAGCTTCGCGAGCCTCTCGCCCGCCTCCCTGCGCGCGAGCATCTCGAGACCCGCCACGATCGTCTCCGTGACGCCCTTGCCGGTGTGCCGGCACGCCTCCTCGAGGAGCTCGCGCGGCAGGTTGGCGGTGATCTTACGGACGGTGGAGCGTCGCGCCATATCCCAATACATATGGCGTGCCGTACGCAGACGCAAGGTTCCGGTATCCGCCCGGCGTCAACGCTCGATGGAAACGTCGACTTGCGGAGGCCACCTCCAGCGCTCGATCGCGACGAACGCGATCACCTGGCCGTTCTCGTCCCAGAAGCACACTTTGTCGTTGCAGTCGGCGCCGGCGCGCACGAAGACCTCCTTCCAGCGGTCGAACACGCGGCGCACCGCGATCGGGTTGCCGGTGTACGTGAGCGCCATGCTCTGGGTGGGCCCGCCATGCACGCCCGAGAAGAGGGCGTCGAACTGGGTGCCGAAGTCGGCGACGAACCGCCGCGGGAACCAGCGGTCGTCCTCGAACTTCGCGGACGCCTCTGCGGACGGCGATCCGACGCCGATCCCGGCGAACGTGAGGCGTCCGGGGGCGACGCCGGGCGGATTGATCACGACGTGGTCGCGCAGATCGCCGTGGGTGTCCGGGGCGCAGGCGGCGAGCGGGAGGGACGCCGCGACGGCGAGCAGGGAGATGCGTAGGTTCATGGTCTCGTCCTCCGATCGATGGCTGAGGGACAGCGGTGCTTTCAGCGCTTCTTGGTCCAGAAGTCCTCGTTCGAGAGCGCGCGGCGGACCGTCTCCGCGTCGAGGAGCTGCACGTTCAGGCCGACCTTCGCCTCCGCCCGGACGGAGAACGCGTCACCGCCGATCGTGCGCCCGACCTTGACGCCGGCCGCGACGCTCTCGCGCGACGCCCGGGCGTAGCCGAGCCCGGTGGAGATCTCGAGCGACTCGATCCCGCCGCTCGAGACCTTGGCGCCCCCTGCGATCGCGGCGCAGCCCGTCTTGCCCGCCTCGTCGAGCCAGCACTTCCCGACGACGCCTCCTGCGCCGTACGAGCCCGCGACCGAGCCATCCGTCAGCGACGCTTCGGCCCCGACCATCCGATCGCCCACCCTGACCTTCAACCCGACCGACGCCTCCAGCCCCACGTCGAGGGGCATGCGGCGCGCCTCGAGCTTCGAGCGGATCTCGACGAGGTCGAGGATGGCCTTCGTCGTGTCGTGGACGAAGCCTTGGTTGACCGAGGCGAGATCCTGGCGCTCGCTCATCGTCGCGCCCGGCTCCCAGGGACCCTCCGGGATTTTCGGCCGCCCGTGCGCGATGTCCTCGTCGACCGTGCGCAACCGGCGCGCCTCTTCCACGTGCCGGTCGAGGAAGCGCTCGTAGTCCGCGAGGTCGAGCTTCCGGCGGGCCAGGTTCGCGCGGTGCACCGCCGTGCGCGCCTCGCCGCTCAGCCCCTCGAGCGATGCCGGAGGCCGGAACCCGTTCCAGACGACCTCGATCGCGCCGCCCGCCTCGTCGACGAAGCGCGCCGCAGCCGCGCCGGGGATGGTCTCGATTCGCATGCGCTCCTCCGCTTCCGATGACGGAAGGCGATGGAGCGACGAACGTGCCGCGCATAACCGCGCGAAATCCCGAGGGCTCGTTCGCAGCAGCGCACCGGCGGGCGGACGGCGCGGACGCGCGGCGGACCGACGGCACGGCCGACGCCATGCACGCGTTCAGCTTCGCAGGCTCGAGGGTCTCGGAAGGCGAACGATCCGCGCGCTCAGTCCAGGACCGCGACCGCGTCGATCTCCACGCGCGCGCCCCGCGGCAGCGCCGCCACCTGCACCGTCGACCGGGCGGGCGGTTCCCTCGGGAAGGACCGCTGGTAGACCTCGTTCATCCTGGCGAAGTCCGCGAGGTCGACGAGGTAGATGGTGCACCGCACCACGTGCTCGAACCTGGCGCCGGCGGCGTCGAGCACCGCTCCGAGGTTCGCCATCACGCGGGCCGTCTGCACCACGACGTCCCCGTCGACGAGCTCCCCGCTCGCCGGATCGAGGGCGATCTGGCCCGAGAGCCACAGCGTGCGCCCGCCGGACGCCTCGATGGCCTGGCTGTACGGCCCGATCGCCTTCGGCGCGGCGGGCGTGGCGACGGGTCGCCTCATGGGGTCTCCTGGACTCGCTTCACCGAGGTGACCCCCTCGATCCGCTCGATGCTGCGCATCACCTGGTTGAGCTGCTTCAGGTCGCCGATGGTGACCTCGAAGTCGTTCACGGCGCGTTCGCCCGGCGCCTGCGTCCTGCAGCTCGCCTGCGAGATGTTCACGCCCGCCTCGCTGAAGGTCTGCGAGATCTTCGCGAGGATGCCGGGGCGGTCCGTGGTGATGACGCGGATCGAGATCGCCCGCTTGAAGTCGCCCTTCACGTCCCAGGCCACGTCCACGCGCCGGTCGGGGTCGATGCCGAGGATCTTCTCGCAGGAGACGGTGTGCACCGTGACGCCGCGCCCCCGCGTGATGAAGCCCACGATGGCGTCGCCCGGCACCGGGTTGCAGCACTTGCCGTAGCGCACGAGCACGTCCTCGATGCCGCTGATGCGAACGCCGCCCGTGGGGCGGCGCGCCATCTTGCGGAAGAGCTCGGTGATGCGGGAGGTCGGCTGGGGCTCGGAGTGCTGCGGCTCCGCGAGCTTCTCGGCCGGTACGAGGTGGCGCAGGGCGTCCGCGGGCGACACCTTGCCGTAGCCGATGGCCGCGAGGAGGTCGTCCGGGGTGCGGTAGCCGAGGGCGTTCGCGGCCCGCTCCAGCTCGCCGCCCTTGTGGACCTTGTTGAGCGTGATGCCGAAGCGCCGGAACTCCCGCTCGGCCACCTCGCGCCCGATCTCGATGGAGCGCCGGTGCTCCGCCTGGCGGATGAACTGGCGGATGCGGGCGGTGGCCCGGCTCGTCTTCACGAAGGTGAGCCAGTCCTTCGACGGGTGCGAGTGCGGCGAGGTGAGGATCTCGACGGTGTCGCCGTTCTTGAGCTTGTAGCGGAGCGGGACGAGCTTCCCGTTCACCTTGGCGCCGACGCAGTGCTCGCCGATCTCGGAGTGGATGGTGTAGGCGAAGTCCACCGGCGTGGCGCCGCGCGGGAGGCTCTTCACCGCGCCCTTCGGCGTGAACACGAAGACCTCGTCCGAGAAGAGGTCCACCTTCACCGTCTCGAGGAACTCGCGCGGGTCGGTGAGGTCCTTCTGGAACTCCACGAGCTGGCGCAGCCAGCCGAAGGACGCCGCGTCCTTCTTGGAGAGCGGTTCCGGACCCTTCCCGTCGCGACCCTTCTCCTTGTAGGCCCAGTGCGCCGCCACGCCCTCCTCGGCGATCCTGTGCATCTCCTTCGTCCGGATCTGGACCTCGATGCGCTCGCCCTTCGGCCCCACCACGGTGGTGTGCAGGGACTGGTAGAGGTTCGGCTTGGGGATGGCGATGTAGTCCTTGAATCTCCCCGGGACCGGCTTCCACAGCGAGTGGATGATGCCGAGCGACTCGTAGCAGTGCGCCACGGAGTCCACCATGACGCGGAACCCGATGACGTCCAGGATCTCGTCGAACTCGACGTCGAGCTGCCGCATCTTCCGCCAGATGGAGTAGACGTGCTTCACCCGGCCGGACACCTCCGCCTCGGCCAGGCCGGACTCGGCGAGCTTCGCCCGGATGATCTCCACCACCTCCTGGACGAACTTCTCCTTCTCGCGGGCGATGGCGGCCGTCCGGTCGTGGAGGTCCTTCCAGTCGCCGGGCCGCAGGTACTTGAAGGAGAGGTCCTCGAGCTCGCTCTTGATCCACTGGATGCCGAGCCGGTTCGCGAGCGGCGCGTAGATGTCGAGCGTCTCGCGGGCGATGCGCTCCTGCGACTCGGGCTTCATGGCGTCGAGCGTCCGCATGTTGTGCGTGCGATCGGCGAGCTTCACGAGGAGGACGCGGATGTCCTTCGCCATCGCCACGACCATCTTTCGGAAGTTCTCGGCCTGCTTCTCCTCCTGCGTGTTGGCCGCGCTGAACTGGGAGAGCTTCGTGACGCCGTCGACGAGGTCGGCGATCTCCCCTCCGAAGAGCTCCTGGATCTCCTCCTTCGTGGCGAGGGTGTCCTCGATGGTGTCGTGCAGGAGACCGGTGACCACCGACGACTCGTCGAGCTTGAGCTCGGCGAGCAGCCCCGCCACCTCGAGCGGATGGACGAGGTAGGGCTCCCCGGTCTTCCGGATCTGGCCCTGGTGGACCTTGGCGCTGTAGACGTACGCCTTCTTGATGAGGTCGAGATCGGGGTCCGGGTGATAGCTGGCGACCCGGTCCAGGATGTCGTTCAGGCGCAGCAAGTCGATCCAAGGAGCGTAATGGTTGAAAACCCGGCGCCGCAAGGTGCGCCGGAACGATCCGTAACGCATTGCGGCACCCCGCGCCAGAACGCGCCCGAAGGCGCGCCGGACGGGGTGCGAGACGCACGCGTGCGAGCGCAGGGGCAGCCGGATGAGGCTGCCCCGGCCCCCCAGGGGGCCCCCAACGATGAGCGCGGCTTCGCCGCGGGTACGCATCTCGAGCGAGCGGGGGACTGGGGGGCGCAGCCTCACCGCGCCCCCCAGCATGATGTCCGCGAGGCCCCCCCGCCGGAGGCGGAGGGGGGCCGAGTGTCCCCCCGTCTGGAAGGCCGCGCCGCTCGGTTGAGCCGGGAGCCGACCGCGCGGTAGGGTCGAGGGCGGAGGGCTGACCGTGAAGTGCAAGTCCTGCGGCGCGAACGTCGACATCGGCGCGAGCGACTGCCCGTCGTGCGGCGCGAGCGTCGAGTTCGGGCGCCTCACGGGCATCCTCGGCGTGGTCTGCCGCGCCTGCGACTCCTACAACGAGCCCGGCGCGACGACCTGCGCCTCCTGCGGGAAGCCGCTCGGAGCGGTCGATCCGCCCGAGCCCGCCCCCGCCGCGGCGAAGCCGCCGGCCGCGCCGGCGAGGCCCTCCGGCCCGCGGGCCGTACCGCCGCTGCCGCCCGCGAGCCCCGCTCCGCCGTCCGGCTCGCCGGTGGTCCGCTCCTTCCCGAAGCCCGCGGCGGGCTCCGCCACGCGCTTCGTGCCGTCCATCCTGCGCCCCTCCGCCGCGAAGCCGCCGCAGCCCGCCCTGACGCCCATCCCGCTCGTCTCCACCTGCCCGCGCTGCGGCGCGGACGCGGGCACGGGCCGCTTCTGCTCGCACTGCGGCCAGCCGCTCGGGGCGAAGGGCACGCAGGTGATGGTGAAGCCCATCCCGCCGGGCCGGAGCGCGACCGAGGTGTTCGGACCGCTCGCGCCGGGGCGCGCGAAGCTCGTGCTCGACGCGGGCGAGGGCTTCGACGGCGCCACCTTCCGCCTCAACGCGGAGAAGGTCGAGGCGGGCCGCTCCAAGGGCGCGGTGGTCTTCCCGAACGACGCCTGCCTCGCCGCGCACCACGCCACCTTCTTCTACAAGGCGGGATCGCTCCACGTGCGGGACGAGGGCGCCCCGGGGGGCGTCTTCCTCCGGCTCCGCGGCATCTCCGTGCCCCTCCGGCCCGGCGACCACTTCGCCATCGGGAACCGCCTCCTGCGCTATGCGGGCCAGGTCCCCCCCGCGCCGACGCCGCCGCCGGACGGCACGCGCCGGCTCGGCTCGCCGCGGCCACCCTCCCCGGCGGTCGTGGTGGAGGAGTGGCTCGAGGGCGGCGCGAGCGGGCGCGTCTTCGTGCGCGGCGGCCCCGCCGTCACCATCGGCCGGGCCGGCTGCTCGGTGAACCTGGGGGACGATCCGCACCTGTCCCAGTCGCACGCCGAGATCCTGCTCGACTCGAGCGGCAACGCCCGGCTCAAGGACCTCGGCTCCTCGAACGGCACCTACTTCAAGATCCCGCCCCACGGCGAGCGCGAGCTGCACGACGGCGACTGCCTGCGCATGGGGCACGAGGTGCTGCGGGTCTCGGTGGCCTAGGGTCCCGGGAAGGAGTCCTCGTGGCCGTCGTCTTCCTCACCGTCGCTCCGCTCGGCACCGGATCCCCGAGCGTCTCGAGGTACGTCGCCGGCGTGGAGAAGATCCTCCGCGAGACGAGGCTCACCCATCAGCTCACGGCCATGGGGACCATCATCGAGGGCGACCTCGACGAGATCCTCGCCGTCGTCCGGAAGATGCACGAGCACCCCTTCACCCAGGGCGCCGTGCGCGTCTCGACGCTCCTCAAGATCGACGACCGCCGGGACAAGGAGCACACCATCGCCGGCAAGATGCGCTCGGTCGAGGAGAAGCTCCGCTGACGGCTACCGCAGCGTCGTGAGGATGGCGCGGACCCGATCGGCATCGCCCGGGTCCGTCGCGAGATAGCGGCGGTACCGCTCGGCCGCGCGCTTCGTGTCGCCCTTGAGCTGGTAGCAGAGCGCGAGCTTCTTCTGGACCTCGGCGAGGTCCGGATCCGCGGCCTCGGCGGCGAGGTAGAGCTGGATGGCGCCGTCCACGTCCTGCGCCGCGCGGCGGGCCTCGGCCTGCTTGAAGAGCCGCTGCGCCCTGGCGGGGTCCGGGACCGGCGCGCGGGGCTTCTGGGGCGCCGCGGCGGGGGTCGGGGTCGCGGCGGTGTCGGCGGTCGGGGTTGGGGTCGGGGTCGAGGTCGAGGTCGGGGTCGAGGTCGGGGTCGAGGTCGGGGTCGAGGTCGAGGTCGGGGTCGGGGTCGGGGTCGGCGTCGCCGTCGCCGCCTCGGCCGCCGTCGAGCCGGCCGCCTGCCCCCCCGCCCGGCCCTCGTCCCTCGCCGGAGCGACGGCGCTCGGCTGCCCGCTCCGCTCCGCCGCGTTCTTCCGCGCGAGGAGCACGACGGTGCCGCCGCCCACGACGGCGATGGCCATGGCCGCGCCGAACGCCCAGAAGAGCC
>DATDDC010000535.1:0-6672 GCA_036523995.1 Anaeromyxobacter sp. | reverse complement strand
CGGCCGGAGCGGAGGCGGCGAGCAGCGCGATGGCGGCGACGGTGGCGAGGTGGCGGGCGAGAGGCATGGAAGGCGATGTTATCCGCCCTGCCCGAGCCTGCGCGCGGCGAACGTCCCACCCCGTGGAGACGTCCCTCCGGGCGCCGAATTCGCCGTTCCATCCCTGCGACGCCTCGACGCCCCGGCGGGTGGTCGAGGACGTGCGGCGGCGTCCGAAACCCGCGCGCCTCCGAGGACTCGGACGGGTCGCCGGCCGGGCCCCCGTTGAAGCCCATTCCGTGAGCCGTTAAGGGTCGCGCGAGCCCGCTCCTGGCTGCAACCCGAAGTGCCGGTCGGAACGCCCGCAGCCCTCCGCCCGGCGAAGGAGGAGGTCATGGCGATCGACTTCACCCTCAACGGCAAGCCGGTCAGCGTGGACGTCCCGGACGGCACCGCGCTGCTCTGGGTGCTGCGCGAGCGGCTGAACCTCACCGGCACGAAGTACGGCTGCGGCGCCTCGCAGTGCGGCGCCTGCATGGTGCACGTCGACGGGAAGCCGTCGTACTCCTGCCAGACGCCCATCGAGACGGTGCGCGGACACGCCATCACCACGATCGAGGGCCTCTCCCCCGACGGCACGCACCCGCTGCAGCGCGCCTGGGTGGCGGAGCGCGTCCCGCAGTGCGGCTACTGCCAGTCGGGCCAGATCATGAGCGCCGCCGCGCTGCTCGCGACGAACCCGCACCCCACGCGCGCCCAGATCGTGGAGCACATGAACGGGAACATCTGCCGCTGCGGGACCTACCAGCGCATCCTCCGCGCCATCGAGCGCGCCGCGCGGGAGGGCTGAGCCATGACCGTGCGTAAACACGTCGAGGGCCACCTCGCCTTCACGCGCCGCGAGTTCATGATCGGCGCGGCCGGCTTCACCTTCGCGATCGCCTTCCCCGGGTGCGCGGGAACGAAGAAGGCGGCGCTCGAGGCGCCGTCGGGTGGGGCGCTCGCCCCCTCGGCGGGCGACGCGCCGGCGTTGAGCCCGTGGGTGAGCATCGCCACCGACGGGACGGTCTTCATCCAGTCCCCCGCCACGGAGATGGGCCAGGGCTCCCTCACGGCGCTGCCGCTCATCCTCGCCGAGGAGCTCGACGCCGACTGGTCGAAGGTGCGCATCGTGCGCGCTCCTCCCATCGACGAGCTGTACGGCAACCCCGGGTTCGGCGGCATGATGTACACGGCCGCCTCGAACGCCGTGAAGAGCTACTTCACGCCGCTGCGCATCTTCGGGGCGCAGGTCCGGCGCGTGCTCATGGAGAACGCGGCGCGCCGCTGGGACGTGCCCCTCTCCGAGCTCACGACGGAGCCCGGCGTGGTCGTCCACGCGAAGTCGGGGCGGCGGCTCGGGTACGGCGAGATCGCGGCGTTCGCGCAGGTTCCGGCGAAGGCGCCCGAGGTGAAGCCCGAGGAGCTCAAGAAGCCGAGCGAGTTCCGGCTCATCGGCCACGACGTGATGCGCGTCGACCTCCCCAGCAAGGTGAACGGATCGGCGCAGTACAGCATCGACGTGCACGTGCCGGGCATGCTCTACGGCGCGCTCGTCCGCACGCCGGTCGAGAACGGCAAGCCGGAGCGGGTGGACGACGCCGCGGCGCGCGCCATCCCGGGCGTCGTCCGCATCGTGAGGATGCCCTACGGCGTGGGCGTCCTCGCCGAGACGCCGTGGGCCGCGTTCGCCGCGAGGGACGCGCTCCAGATCGAATGGGATCGCAAGGCCGTCGGCTGGGGCTTCGACAGCGAGAAGGGCATGGACCGGTACGCGGCGGCCGCGCGCGACCTCCGCACCGAGGGGAAGCCCTGGGACAAGACCGGGGACGTGAAGGCCGCCATGGCCGGCGCCGCGACCGTGATCGAGGGCGAGTACCGCTGTGACTACGCGTACCACGCGCAGATGGAGCCCTTGAACTCGGTGGCGTCGGTGTCGCCCTCGGGCGACGCCTGCGAGATCTGGGTCGGCACCCAGTCGCAGTCGATGGCGGTGGGAGCCGTGGCGCAGGCGCTCGGCATCTCGCGCGACAAGGTTCGCCTGCACGACATGCTCATGGGCGGCGGGTTCGGCCGCCGCGGCCACCGCGACGAGGAGTTCGTCGTCGACTCGATCCTGCTCTCGAAGGAGGCGAAGCGGCCGGTCAAGCTCATGTGGACCCGCGAGGACGACCTCGCGAACGGCCGCTTCCGCCCCATGAGCGCCCACTTCCTCCGCGCCGGCCTCGACGCGTCGGGCCGCATCGTCGCCTGGAACCACCGGCTCGCGTGCGACTGGGTGACGCCGTTCATGGACCCGGTCCGCTACAAGGGCGCCATGAAGGGCAACGACTTCATCGCCATCGCCGGGACGGAGATCAAGACCTACGACGTCCCGAACCGCCTCGCCGAGCAGCTCGGCCAGGACAGCGGCATGCGCACCTCGCCCCTGCGCGGCATCGGCGTCGTGGCGAACAAGTTCGCGACGGAGGCGTTCCTCGACGACATCGCCGAGAAGCGGGGCATCGATCCCGTGGAGCTCCGGCTCACGCTCCTCAAGAACACGCCGCGCGGGCAGGCGGTGATACGGGCCGTGATGCAGGAGTCCGAGTTCCGCCGCCCGCGGCCGGACCGAAGCCTCGGCTTCGCCTTCGCCGACTACGCGGACACCATGCTGGCCGGCGTGGCGGAGGTCTCGGTCGATCGGGGGACGGGGAAGATCCGCATCCACCACGTGTGGGTGGCCATCGATCCCGGCATCGCGGTGCAGCCGGACAACGTCGTGGCGCAGACCGAGAGCTCGATCGTGTACGGCGTCGGCCTCACGCTGTCCGAGCGCATCACCATCAAGGACGGCCAGGTGCAGCAGTCGAACTTCTACGACTACTCCGTGCCGCGCATGAGCGACGTCCCCGAGATGCACGTGAAGCTCATGGCCACGCCCAACCCGCCGACCGGCGTGGGCCAGATGGCGACGCCGCTCGTCGCGCCGGCCGTGGCGAGCGCGGTGCGCGCCGCCACCCGCGCCAGGCTGCGGCACACGCCCTTCACGCCCGAGCGCGTCCTCGCGGCGATGAAGGCGTGAGCGCGAAGCCGCGGCTCGGCGATCCAGCCTCGGCGAAGACCGCGGCCGCGTGCGGGCCGGGCAGGAACGCGTACACGTGCTCGCGCTCCGCGTCGAAGCCGAGGGTGTGGGCTCCTCGGCCCGTGGCGATCGTCTCGACGACGCGTCCGGCGCCGGTGTCGATGCTCTGGAGCACCCCGGGCTCGCCCGTGGCCACGTACAGGCGGTCCCTCCGCGGATTGGGCGAGGTGGAGGCGGTCCGCGGCGGCGCCGACGTGGGCGTGCTCGAAGCCGCCCGCTCCTTCATGGGGAGGCAGGACCACGGTCCCGATGGCGCGGAGGGACACGCTCAGCCCGCCTTCCGGAACCGGCCCTCGGGCTGCCCCTTGCCCACGCACTCCCGGCAGTAGGCGTACAGGGCGTCGTAGACGATCCACTCCGCCTCGTTGATCGCCTGGTCGTCGCGGAGCCCGAGATGGCGAAAGCCCTCGGCGATGGCCTTGAGACCCCAGCCCTCGGGCTGGTTCCAGAGCGCGTTGTCGGTGTCGGCGCCGTTCACGATCCTGGCGAGGAGCACCAGCGCGGGATCCTTCTCCCAGAGGCCGTACTTCCGGCAGAAGGCGTCGAAGGAGCACTCCTTCCCGCGATGGTTCAGCTCCGCGCCCGCTGCGTCGTAGGGCGTCGCCTGCTCCCGCGCCGCGACCGCCGACACCTGGTCGGCCGGCACGAACAGGAACTGGGGATCCGGGTCGATGAACTTCCGGATCAGCCAGGGACAGGCGACGCGGTCCACCTTCACTCCGGAACGGGTGATCCACTTCATGGCTGCGTCCTCTTCGAGGCCGGCGGCCCGGGCCGGCGGGGATGACGGCGGGCCGCGGGGGGCCCGCCGGGGCCGTGGGGGTTATAGCAAGTGAATCATATGGATTCAATTGATGTCCAACGTCGCTCACGGCAGCGGCCTCACCGAGAGCGCGTCGAAGTAGGTGACCGAGTCGGCCTTCGTCCACACCCCCACCTTCCCGGCGCCCTGGAAGGTGCCGTCCCTCGCCTCGATGACGGACTTGCCGTCGAAGAACACCTGGAAGCGATCCCCGCGGGCCTCCACCGCGAGCGTGTGCCACGCCTGCGCGGCCACCTTCCCGTTCCAGCCCGCGAGCTGGCGGCGCGAGCCCTTCACCACGCGATAGAGCCGGACGTTGTCCTCGAGCGCGTTGGCGCGCGCGACGTAGTAGTCGTCCGGGCCCTGGAACCGGAAGACGAGCCCGCAGGCCTCGTCCACCGTGCCGCTCATGGGCTTGCACCGAACCTCGAGCCGCAGGTCCTTCACTCGCGGCGCATCGGCGACCGCGACCGGGAAGCGGTAGTCCGTGCCGTCCGTGTCGACCTGGGCGAGGACGTGATCGCCGGCCGGAGCGCTCGGGTCCGTGCGCACCACCCATCGGCCCGGTCGCCCCTGGCCCGTCCTCCCGAACGAGAAGCCCGCCGGAGCCTCGTCCACCCTGTCGGCCTGGAAGTCCCAGGTCCTCGCTCCCTCCTGTGCCGCTGCGACGCCGAGGCCGGCCAGGGCCAGCGCCAGGATGCGTGGCGCTCTCACGATCGCTCTCCGTGCGTGCCCGGCGATCCCCGTCTCGGCGCGCCGCGATGGAGCGCGTACAGGTCCTCGAAGAGCGCCGAGCCCCGCTCGAACCGCGCCTCGTCGTCGGAATGGGCGGCCGCGATCCCGGCGACGACCTGTCCCACGCCCGGCGCCTCCTCGCGGCCGTACTTCGCGTCCTTCACGTCGACGTCGTGCACGATCTCGGCGATGGCGCGGAGCGCGGGCTCGTCGAGCCCGAAGCGTTGGAGGAGCACCTCGAACGTGCACAGATCGCCCTCGTGGGTGAACTCCGCCTCGAACATGTCGAAGCGCAGCTCCCCCTTGTGCGGCTGGTATCCCTTCGCCGGTACGAACTTGAAGCGGGCCCTGGGATCGATGAGCTTCCGGATGAGCCAGGCGCTCGCCATCCGGTCGACCTTGATCCCGGCCCGCGTCACCCACGTGCGGCCCCGGTACTCCTCGCGGCGGAGCGCCGTCCTGGCCGGCTCGTGCGACTCCACGCTGGGCTTCATGCGCGCCTCCATTCCGGACACGACGCCTTCGGCGATCTCGCGCCCGGGTGCTCCGAAGAAGTCGATCGCCTCGAGCTCCGACAGCCGCTGCCTGAGCCGCGCGATCTGGTTCGCCGCCTCGTTGCGGCGATTCTCGGGAGGCGGGCCTCGCTTCGGGAGCGAGGCCGCGACCTGCCGGGCCTCGCCCGCGATCTCGCGGTAGTCCGCCTCCCGCGCGGACTGGAACAGCGCGAGCACCTGCCCGTCCGAGAGGCCGTCGACGAAGCGGGCCTCGAGGATGGAGGCGTCGCCGCCGCCCTTCACGACCTCGCGCAGGACCCACTGGAAGTCCTCCTGCGTCTCGTCGTCGCGAGGCAGCGCGTAGACCGAGTTCTTGATGGCCACGGCGCCGATGCGCTGCAGGTGCCTGCCGATCTTGACGCGCAGGTAGGCCGGCCTGGGTGGGATCTGGTGGATGAGCAGGAGCCAGCGCGCGTCGGGATGGCCCGTCTCGGGACCTTTACGTGGCATGCCCGGCCGAATATAACAACTGCATCATCGACTTCAACTGGGTGATCGACGAGCGGGAAAGGGCCCGGTCATGCAAGACGTCGAGCGCGTCTCGAAGAGCGCCGGGCCGCGTTGAGCCGACATGGACGACGGGCCCCAGAAGCGCGCCGAGGCCGGGACGTCCCGGGCGCAGGCGCCGGAGGAACGGCCGGCCTCGCTCTCGGAGGTCTTCTGGTACTTCCTCAAGCTCGGCTGGCTCGCCTTCGGCGGCCCCATCGGCCAGATCGGCCTCATGCACCTCGAGATGGTCGAGCGCCGCAAGTGGATCGGCGAGGACGAGTTCGTCCGCGCCCTCAACTTCTGCCATCTCCTGCCCGGCCCGGAGGCGACGCAGCTCGCCATCTACGTCGGCTACAAGAAGGCGGGCCCGTGGGCGGGCATCCTCGCGGGCGTGCTCTTCATCCTGCCCGGCTACGTCACGCTCAGCGTGCTCGCCTGGATCTACGTTCACTACGGGAAGACACCGCAGGTGCTCGGGATCCTGTGGGGCTTCCGCCCGGTCGGGCTGGCGCTCCTCCTCGCCGCGCTCGTGCGGATCTCTCGCGCCGCGCTGAAGGGCCCCTTCCCCGTGGTCCTCGCCCTCGCGGCGTTCGCCACCTTCTACTTCGCGCGGCTGCCGTTCCTGCTCGTGCTGTTCGGCTGCGGCCTCGCCTACATCGCGTGGCGGCGCGCCGGGCCGGGCTCGCGCGTGGCGGCGACCGCGGCCTCGCTCCTCGTCGCGGTGCGGGCCGAGGCGGCCGAGTCCGCGGCGAATCGCCTCCTCGACATCTCCTGGTTCTTCCTCAAGGTGGGCCTCTTCTCCTTCGGCGGGGCCTACGCGGTGCTGCCCTACATCCGCGAGGGCGCGGTCGCGACGTACGGCTGGATCACGGACCACCAGATGATCGACGCGCTGGCGCTCGGCGAGACGACGCCCGGGCCGCTCATCTCCATCGCCGTGTTCGTCGGGT
>DATDDC010000534.1:0-3645 GCA_036523995.1 Anaeromyxobacter sp. | reverse complement strand
CTCCCTGGTGCGAGATGGCCGCCGCGATGGCCGCGTCGGCGCCGACCTCGCGAGCGGCGAGCCCGTAGGACGCTCCCGGCACCGTCGCGGCGGGAGGCGGAGGGGCGGTGCGCGGCGCGGGCTTCGGGTCGCTGCGCGGCGGGGCCTCCGACGGCCTCGGCGTGGGCCCCGGCTTGTAGCCGGCGGGGACGCGCTCCAGCTTCGGCGGTCCCCCCGGTGCGGGGGTCGGCGCCCCGGGCCCGGACCTTCGCTTCTCGTCGCTCACCAGCCGGTCAGAGTACCACCGTCTCGCGGTACTCGCCGAAGGACTCGCGGAGCGCGTCGGAGATCTCGCCGAGGGTGGCCTGCGCCTTCACGGCCGCGAGGATGGGGACCATGAGGTTCTCCTTCCCCTTCGCCGCGGCGCGGAGATCCGAGAGCGCCTGCTTCGCGGCGCCGGCGTTCCGCGCCGCCCGGAACTTCTGGAGGCGCGCCACCTGCCGCTCCTCGAGCGCCGGGTCCACCTTCATCACCGTCACGGGAGGATCGTCCGCCTTGAAGGCGTTCACGCCCACCACGACGCGCTCCTTCGCCTCCACCTGCTTCTGCCAGGCGTAGGCGGCCTCCTGGATCTCGCGCTGCACGTAGCCCTTCGAGATGGCCTCGACCATGCCGCCCATCTCGTCGATCTTCCCGATGTAGGCGCTGGCCCGCCCCTCGATCTCGTCGGTGAGCGCCTCGATGGCCCAGCTCCCGCCGAGCGGGTCGATGATGTCCGCGACGCCCGACTCGTTGGCGATGATCTGCTGCGTCCGGAGCGCGATGCGCGCCGACTCCTCGGTGGGGAGCCCGAGCGCCTCGTCGCGGGAGTTCGTGTGGAGGGACTGCGTCCCCCCGAGCACCGCCGCGAGCGCCTGGAGGGTGACGCGCACGATGTTGTTGTCCGGCTGCTGCGCCGTGAGCATCGACCCCGCCGTCTGGGTGTGGAAGCGCAGCATCATGGAGCGCGGGTCCTTGGCCTTGAACCGCTCCTTCATGATGCGGGCCCACAGCCGCCGCGCCGCGCGGAACTTCGCCACCTCCTCGAGCAGGTCGTTGTGGGCGTTGAAGAAGAAGGAGAGGCGCCCGGCGAAGAGGTCCACGTCGAGGCCCGCCTTCACCGCGGCGTCCACGTAGGCGATCCCGTCCGCCAGCGTGAAGGCCACCTCCTGCACCGCCGTCGAGCCCGCCTCGCGGATGTGGTAGCCGGAGATGGAGATGGGGTTCCACCTCGGCATCACCCTCGCCGTGTACGCGAAGATGTCGGTGATGAGCCGGAGCGAGGGCGCGGGCGGATAGATGTACGTCCCCCGCGCCGCGTACTCCTTCAGGATGTCGTTCTGGATCGTCCCCTGGAGATCGGCGGGCGAGACGCCCTGCTTCTCGCCCACGGCCTGGTAGAGCGCGAGCAGGATGCCCGCCGTGGCGTTGATGGTCATGGACGTCGACACCTCGCCGAGGGGGATGCCCTCGAGGAGGATGCCCATGTCCTGGATCGAATCGATGGCGACGCCGACCTTGCCCACCTCGCCCCGGGCGCGCGGGTGGTCCGAGTCGCGGCCCATCTGCGTGGGGAGGTCGAACGCCACGGAGAGGCCGGTCTGGCCCGACTCGAGGAGGTAGTGGTAGCGCTTGTTCGACTCCTCGGCGGTGCCGAAGCCCGCGTACTGGCGCATGGTCCAGAAGCGTCCGCGGTACATCGTGGACTGTACACCGCGCGTGAACGGGTAGTCGCCCGGCAGGCCGAGCCGGTCCTCCAGGCCCGCCTTCACGTCGGAGCCGGCGTAGACCGGGTCCTGCGGGATGCCGCTCTGCGTCTGGAACCTCGCCCGCCGCTCCGGCGCCTTCTTCACGGCCTTGCCGTACGTCCCCTCGAGCCAGCGCTTCTTGTCCGCCATGTGATTGAGCTCCCGACTTGGATCCCGGCGCCCGCGCAGCGGGCCCCCCGTCACTCGACCGTGCAGAGCTTCGCGTTCGCCTCGACGGCCTGCCCCTCCGCCGCGAGGACCTCGACGACCTTGCCGTCCTTCGGGCTCTTGAGCTCGTTCTCCATCTTCATGGCCTCGACCACGACGAGCCCCTGGCCCTGCTTCACCTCGTCGCCCGCGCGGACGAGGACCTTCACCACCTTGCCCGGCATGGGCGACGTCACCTCCTGCCGGCCCTCCACCGTGAACTTCCGGGCGGCGCGGCGCATCCGGAGCTTCTTCTCGTCCAGGATCTCGAGGGGAAAGGTGGCGTGGCGCAGCCGCACGCTCACCTTCGTGCCGCGCCAGTCGAGCATGGCGGAGTAGCTCGCCGTGTCGACGATGAGCGAGAGGGTGCCGTAGTCGTGCCGGAAGGCGTCCACCACGTGGACCTTTCCCCGGAGCGTCACCTCGAAGAGCCCCTCCGAGAGCCGCTTCACCTCGACGCTCTCCTCGCGCTTCCCGCCGTCCATGAGCGCCACGTACGTGGTCACGGCCGCCCTCCGCGAAGGGAGCGCGCCAGCCCGAGCCGCGCCCACTCGGAGCGGGTCGCCCCGTTCCCGGCGCGCGCGGCGAAGGCCGCCGCCTCGTCGTGGTCGCGCTGGAAGGCCGAGACCGCGGCCGCGATGAGGGCCACCTCCTCGAAGGAGCGGTCCGGCGGCCGCAGGAGGTCCTGGGCGTACCGCTCGCAGAAGCCGGTGTCGTAGTCGCCCGAGCGGAAGGCGGGGTGGCGGAGCGCGGCGGAGAGGTAGGCGACGTTCACGGTGATGCCGTGCACCGTGTAGTCGCCGAGCGCGCGGACGAGGCGCTCGATGGCCTCGTCGCGCGTGGGCGCCCAGGCGACGAGCTTCGAGATCATCGGATCGTAGTGCTGCGGCACCATCCAGCCCGCGTAGACGCCGGAGTCGTCGCGCACGCCGGGGCCGCCGGGCACGCGCAGGTACGTGATCTTGCCCGGGGAGGGCAGGAAGCCCCGCGCCGGGTCCTCGGCGTAGATGCGCGCCTCGATGGCGTGGCCGCGGCGGACGACCGCCTCCTGGCGCGGGACCGCCTCGCCGCGGGCGACCTCGATCTGCATCCGCACGAGGTCGAGGCCCGTGACCATCTCCGTCACGGGGTGCTCGACCTGCAGGCGCGTGTTCATCTCGAGGAAGTAGAAGTTCCGGTGGGCGTCCACGAGGAACTCGACGGTGCCCGCGCCGCGGTACTGGACGGCCTTCGCCGCCCGCACCGCCACCTCGCCCATGCGCGCCCGCAGCTCCTCGTCGAGGAGCGGGCTCGGGCTCTCCTCGATCACCTTCTGCTGGCGGCGCTGCACCGAGCATTCGCGCTCGCCGAGCCAGATGGTGCTCCCGGCCTCGTCGGCGAACACCTGGATCTCCACGTGGCGCGGCTTCTCCAGGAACTTCTCGATGTAGAGCCGGTCGTCGCCGAAGGCGCCGCCCGCCTCGCGCTTCGCCGACTGCCACATCGAGGGGAAGTCCTCGGACCTCTCGCACTTCTTCATCCCCTTGCCGCCGCCGCCGGCCGCCGCCTTGATCATCACCGGGTAGCCGATCGAGTCGGAGAAGGCCCGCGCCTCCTTCTCGTCGGCGATGGGGGCCGGGGAGCCGGGGACGGTGGGAACGCCGGCGGCCTGCATGTTCTTGCGGGCGGTGGT
>DATDDC010000533.1:0-4472 GCA_036523995.1 Anaeromyxobacter sp. | reverse complement strand
GCCGCCGCTCCGGCGGCGAAGCCGGCCGAGGCCGCGAAGCCCTTCCGCGCCGTCGCCCCCGCGCCGGCGCGCCCGAAGCTCCGCCCCGCGGACAAGGCCGTCGAGGACCTCTCCGCCGAGAGCGATCTCGGCGTCGAGCTCCGCGTGCTCTGGGGCGCGACCCTCCTCGAGGCGGCGACGTACGTCCGTCCCAAGCAGCCCGTGCTCGTGGGCGAGACGGAGAAGTGCTCGATCCGGCTCGAGGGGCTCCCCGTGCCCGAGCTGCCCGTCCTGCGCTGGCAGGATGACGACTACCGGTTCACCTTCACGCGCGGCATGACGGGCGTCGTGGAGGAGAAGGGGACCCGCGTCCCCTTCGGCGAGCTCGTGAAGGGCCGGAAGGCGACGGCCGACGACACCATCCAGAGCGCGTACTGGGTGCCCGTGCCCAAGGCCGGCGCGGTGCGGGCGGAGTTCGGCTCCCATCTCGCCATCGAGGCGCGGCCGAAGCGGCCCACCCCGGTGAAGTCCCCGCCGTTCTGGGAGCGCATCAACTATCAGTTCCTGAACATCTTCCTCGTGCTCCTGTTCCTGCAGGCGGGCTTCATCGTCGCCGCGAACAACTTCCCCTACGACACGGACATCGTCGCGGACGACCTCTTCAAGAACCCCTCGCGCATGGCGAAGTTCGTCATCAAGCCGCCGGAGCCGCAGCCGAAGCAGGCCGGCGGCCAGAAGGCCGAGGAGAAGGCCGATCCGGGCGAGATGGCGGAGAAGCACAAGGGCGAGGAAGGGAAGATGGGCAAGAAGGACGCCCCCAAGACGAACGCCCGCTCGGCCCCCAAGGCCATCGACCCGAACGCGAAGGAGGTCGTGAAGCGCTCGGGGCTCCTCGGCGCGCTGGGCCGCGGCGGCGGCGGGCTCTCCACGGTGTTCGGCTCGGGCGGCCTGGGCGGAGATCTGCGCGGCGCCGTCGGCAACATGTTCGGCCCGGTGGTGGGCGACAGCCAGGGCCTGGGCGGCCTCGGCATCCGCGGCTCCGGCTCGGGCGGCGGCGGGGGCGGCGAGACCATCGGCATCGGCGCGGTGGGCACGAAGGGCCGCGGCGGCGGGCTCGGCAGCTACGGCACGGGCGTGGGCGGCCTCGGCAAGAAGGGCGACCGCGACGTGAACGTCTCGACGGGCACCGCGGTGGTGATGGGCTCCATCGACAAGGAGCTCATCCGCAAGGTCATCCAGGACCACGCCTCCCAGATCCGCTACTGCTACGAGCAGCAGCTCGCCATCAACCCGCGCCTGCAGGGCAAGGTCTCCATCAAGTGGATCATCAACGCCGACGGCTCGGCGTCGGGCGCGCAGGTGGACCGCTCCGCGACGACGCTGGAGGACGGCAAGGTCCACGAGTGCATGATGGGACGCATCACGAGCTGGGAGTTCCCCAAGCCCAAGGGCGGCGGCATGGCGGTGATCACCTATCCGTGGATCCTCCGCGCCTCCGGAGCCGGCGGGCAGTAGGAGACGACCCGTGACGCGAACGATCCCCCTTCTCGCGCAGCTCGCCCTTCTCCTGCCGGCGCTCGCGCTCGGCCAGGAAGCCGCGCCGAAGCTCGAGGAGGATCCGCGCGCCGCGAAGTTCAAGGACGTGGAGCGCGGGTTCTTCATCGGCTTCGAGGCGGGCTACATGGGCCTCCTCAAGACGCCCACCGCCAACCCCGAGAAGTTCCCGCTCGCGGGGAGCGGCGGCGGCCGCGCCGGAGGCATGCTCGTCGGCGCGGTCGTCGGCGTCGACCTGGGCCGGTTCCTCTCGGTGGCGGCGTACGTCCAGGACGGAAACGCCCGCGCCAGCCCGGACTACGGCGCGTTCAGCGTCTACGCCGCGGGGCTCGACGTGAAGCTCGCGCTCTTCGGGCGCAAGGACGTGAACGACTGGGAGCGCTTCTACTTCTATCTCCACGGCCGCGGCGGCTACGCGAAGACCTCTCCGGAGGGCCTCTTCGGCACGAAGGAGAACATCCTCGCCGGCGGGCTCGGCGTCGAGTACTACACGCGCCTGCGCCACTTCTCCATCGCGCTCGGCGCGGACGCGCTCTACGCCACGAAGGCCAAGGCGTCGGGATACGCCGTCTACCCGACCGTCCGCTACACGTTCTAGCGCGGCCCGGGTGGGAGCGGCCCCCACCTTTCGTGCCTCGCCGCGCGGGGCGCGCGCGCTCGCGCGCAGTCCCCCGACCGTCTATGCTCGAACCATCCGCATCGAGCGCGGAGGGCACGGGCACCGGCACATGCGAAGAGGCGCTGCGGCTTCGATCCTCCTCGGCCCGCACCTCGCGGCCCCGCTCCAGCACCGCGACGAGTAGGGAGGAGCCGACCGCGCATGCGACGGAGGATCGGCCTCGCCCTTCTCGCCATCTTCGCATGCTCCGCGGCGGGCGCCGTGATGGCGCTCGCGTACATCCAGAGCACGACGGACGCGCTCCGGAACCTCACCCAGCTCCATCGCGTCGAGGAGATGCGGCAGCACCTCCTCATCGCCATCCAGGCCTCGCAGTCCGACCTGTACGGCGTGGACGGCGATCCCGGACGCCAGGTGAACGTCATCGCCGAGAACGTGGCCAAGATGGACCGCGCCGCCGATCGATGCGAGGGATGCCACCACGCGCCCGCGGTGAAGGCGCGCATCGACGGGGTGCGCGGGCTCATCGGGGACTACGAGACCGCGCTCTCCTCCTACGTCGGGTCCTCGGCGAGCCGCGAGCGCAGGACGAAGCTCCGGGCGCAGGCGGCATCGGTGGCGAGCGCCCTCCTCACGACCACGGAGACGATGGCCCTCGACGCCTCGCGCGGCGTGCAGCTCCGCACGGCTCAGGGCATGCGGCGCTTCGATCAGGCGCGCGCCATCCTCACCGCGAGCATCGTCCTCACCCTGGTCGTGGCCCTCTTCATCGGGCTGTGGCTGGCGCGATCGATCACCCTCCCCATCGACGAGCTCGTCACGGCGACCCGCGCCATCGCCGGCGGCGACCTCGGCTTCTCCATCGCCGTGAAGGACGCCACGGAGTTCGGCGAGCTGGCGAGGCACTTCAACTCGATGAGCGCCGCGCTGCGCGAGAGCTACCAGGCGCTCCACACCGAGATCGAGGAGCGGAAGAGCGCGGAGACGCGCCTGCTCTACGACGCGTTCCACGACGCGCTCACCGGGCTGCCCAACCGCGCGCTCTTCGTCGACCGGCTGGAGCAGGTGATCGGCGCGACCGATCGCCATCCCGGCGAGCGGTACGCGGTGCTCTTCCTCGACCTCGACCGCTTCAAGGTGATCAACGACAGCCTGGGACACGTCGTGGGCGATCACCTGCTCGTGGCGGTGGGCGAGCGCATCGAGAGCTCGCTCCGCCCCGGCGACACGGTGGCCCGGCTGGGCGGCGACGAGTTCGGGGTCCTCCTCCAGGGGATGCGCGACGGCGCCGACGCGCTGCAGGTGGCGGACCGCATCCAGAAGGCGCTCACGCGAAGCCTGGTCGTCGAGGGGCACGAGCTGTTCGTGACGACCTCCATCGGGATCGCCCTCCAGTCCGACCGCTACACCAAGCCGGACCAGGTCCTGCGGGACGCCGACGTCGCCATGTACCAGGCGAAGCTCAAGGGAAAGGCCTGCTCCGAGCTCTTCGACGCCGCCATGCACGGCAGCGTCGTCGACCGCATGCAGCTCGAGGCCGACCTGCGGCGCGCCGTGGAGCACGGCGAGAGCTTCGCGCTCCACTACCAGCCCATCCTGGCGCTGCGGACCGGGAAGCTCATCGCCGTGGAGGCGCTGGTGCGCTGGCGCCACGCGGCGCGCGGGCTCCTCGACGCGACCGACTTCGTGCCGCTCGCCGAGGAGAGCGGCACCATCGTGCCGCTCGGCGAGTGGGCCATCCGCGCCGCCTGCGCCCAGCTCCGGGAGTGGCAGGAGCGGAGCCCCGCCCTGGCCGGCGTCACCATGAGCATCAACGTCTCCGGCCGGCAGTTCGGCCGGCCCGAGTACGTCGAGTCCTTGCGCCGGATCCTCCTCGAGTCCGCGGTCGATCCGCGCCAGCTCGCCATCGAGGTGACCGAGAGCGCCATCATGAACGAGGTCGAGACGAGCGCGGCCAAGCTCGGGCGCCTGCGCGACATGGGCGTCCAGATCCACGTGGACGACTTCGGCACCGGCTACTCCTCGCTCTCGTACCTGCACCGCTTCCCCATCACCGCCGTGAAGATCGACCAGTCGTTCGTGGCCGGCCTGCCCTCGCAGGAGAGCGAGGAGGTCATCAAGGCCATCGTCTCCATCGCGGAGAGCCTCGACTTCGACGTCATCGCCGAGGGGATCGAGGTTGCGTCGCAGCTCTCGAAGCTCGAGGAGCTGCGCTGCCGCTACGGGCAGGGGTTCTTCATGTCCCGGCCGATGGAGGCCTCGGCCCTCGAGGCCTGGGTCCTGGCGCAGTCGCGGAGCGTCGCCTGACGCACCGCCACCA
>DATDDC010000532.1:0-2758 GCA_036523995.1 Anaeromyxobacter sp. | reverse complement strand
GGCTGCCCGGGGCGTGGCCCGTTGCGCGCCTCCCGGCGCGCATCCGGCGACGGCGAGCGCGAAGGCGAGCGCGGCGGCGCCGTGGCGCCACCCGCGAGCGAGGTGACGAGCGTTCCTGCCCATGTTCTTCCCTCCCGAGGGATGCGGTTGTCGAATTCCGTGCGGCGCGCCTCTCTCAGCGCCCTCCGCCCCCCGAGGGCGGGGCCGGCGCCGCGGCCTCCGCCGGCGCCATCGGCTCGGTGGTCATGGTCATGACCTCCGCGCCCGACTGGCGCGCGCCGTCGAGCGCCAGGACGAGCCGCTGGTAGAGCGCCTCCTCGTCCGCGGCGAAGAAGACCATGCGATCGCCGGCGGGGCGCGCCGCCAGGGCGCGGCGGAGCCGCGTGATGTAGTCCCCGTCCGCCACCTTCTCGTTGTTGATGAGGAGGTCGCCCTCCTTCGCCACCGACACGACGATCTGGGGGACGGGGGGCTGATCGTACTGCTCGTTCTGCTCCGCGTCCGGGACGCGGACGCGGAGCATCTTGTCGAGGAGCGGCGTCACCACCATGAAGATGATGAGCAGCACCAGCACGACGTCCACGAGCGGCGTGACGTTGATGTCGGAGTTGGGCCGGCCCTGCGCACGGATGGTGTAGCGCCCGAACTTCTTGTGGTGGTGCAGGTGCCTCAGCATCGGCTAGCTCCGCCCTTCCTGCTTCACCTGCTCGACCGCCACCCGCATGCCGCGCGCGCCGGCCTTGCGGGCGATGGCCATCACCTTGCGTACTTCACCAACGGTGACACGGCTGTCGCCCTTGAGCAGGAAGGGCCGGTTCGGGTTCGCGATGACCTCGTCGCGGAGGCGCTGCTCGAGCCCGGCCTCGTCGTAGGGCTGCTTGTCCACCCAGACCTTCTTGTCGGTCGTGATGGAGAGGATGAGCGGATCGCCCGTCCCCGGGTCCTTGTCCACCACCTTCGACTTCGGCAGGACCACGTCCTTCCCGCGCTGGAGCATGGGCGTCACCACCATGAAGATGATGAGCAGCACCAGGACGACGTCCACGAGAGGCGTGACGTTGATGTCGCTCTTGATGCCCGCCTTGCCGCCGACCATCGCCATGACGGTTCCTCGCCTGGGGAGATCGGCCCGGCTAGCTGGCGCGGGCGGGCACGGCGGTGCCCTCGTCGAGCCTGCGCGCCACGTGGTCGAGCAGCTCGTTCGACGACTCGGTCATGTCGACCATGCGCGCGTCGACCCAGCCCTGCATGTAGTTGTAGGCCATCACGGCCGGGATGGCGACGAGGAGCCCGAGGGCGGTGGTGACGAGCGCCTCGGAGATGCCGGCCGACACGGTGGCGAGACCGCCGGAGCCGGTGGCCGCCATCTGCTGGAAGGCGTTGATGATGCCGACGACGGTCCCGAGGAGGCCGACGAACGGCGCGGTCGAGCCGACGGTGGCGAGGAGGTTCAGGCCCCGCTTGAGATTTTGCTGCTCGCGCTGGGCCTGCCGCTCGAGGGCGCGGGCCACGGACTCGATGGTGAGGTCGGCCGTCGTCCCGGCGGTGCGGGTCATGGAGTAGGCGCCCAGCCCGGCGGAGAGCACGCGCCCGAGGTGCCCGACGCGCTTCGGCGTCCCGACCTTGGTCTTGGCGGCCTCGTCCACGCCGGCCCTCTCGATGGCGTTGGCGAGCGTCGAGGCGAAGCGCCGCGAGTCGCCGCTCGAGCGCAGGAACGAGATGAACCGCTCCGCCATGACGAGGATGGAGCCGGCCGACATGAGGATGAGGACGTAGACGACGAGCCGGGCGAAGAGGCCCATGTGGTGCCACAGCTCGGTGAGGGTGAATTGCTGCATGGTCTTCCTTTTCGTGGGTGGTGCGCCGTGAGGCGCGTCGTGGACCGAGGCGGCCGTGAAAGCCGGAAGCCGCGGCCTAGTCCGGGAGCTTCAGCGTGATCTTGAAGTTGTAGTTGACCTCGACCGGCCGCCCTCCGAGCGTCGCCGGCTTGTAGCGCCACTTCTCGAGCGCCTCGATGACCGCGCGGTCCATGAAGGGGAGGCTCTTCAGCACGCGGCAACCGTAGACCCTGCCGTCGGTCGTGACGACGCAGCGCACGGTCATGGTGCCCTGGACCTCGCGCTCGAGGGCCTTCTCCGTGTACTTGATCTCCGGTCCGCCGGAGAGTCTCTCCGGCTGCGTCATCCGCTCGTCGAACTCCATGCGGACGTTGCTCGAGTCGACGACGCCGCCCACGATGCCGCCGGGAACGCCGCCGACCTCGCCGCCCTCGACGCCGCCCTCCACGCCCTGCGACGACATGTTGGTGGGCTCCTGCTCGGGCGGCTTCTCCTGCGGCACCTGGGTCGGCGCGACGATGGCCTGCTGCAGCACCGTCTGCGGCTGGTTCGGCTTCGGCTTCGGGCGCGCCTGGCGGGGCGCGGCCGGCGGGGGAGGGGGAGGAGGAGGGGGAGGCGGCGGCTTCACGAAGGTGACCGCCACGTCCTGCCGGTCCGCCTTCCTCCCGCTCGACTGGGCCCACACCGCGAACGCGGCGAGCCCGACGTAGACGACGAGCCCGAGGAGGCCACCGGAGCCGAAGCGCCGTCTGGGCAGGGTCTCGGGCTTCAATACGGAGTCGAACATTCAGCGTCTTCTATCGGGCAAGGGCGTGGGCTGCAATCGCCGGGCCCCGCGACAACTGTGCGCACGCGCAGGTCCGGTGGTGAAGGGACACGACCGATTCGCTCCTCGTTACAGCGAAGGCGGACGGGCGTCC
>DATDDC010000531.1:0-2780 GCA_036523995.1 Anaeromyxobacter sp. | reverse complement strand
CGCCCACGACCTCGACCTCGCCCGCGATCGCCGCTCCGGCCGCCGCGCCTGCCGCCGCGGCCGCGCCCGCCGCAGCGCCGCCCGCGAAGCCCGCCACCCCCGAGACCAAGTGAGCGCCCCGATGAAGACCACCGCAGGCAGGCTCGTCGTCTGGTTCGTCGCGGCCATCGCCGTCGTGGCGTTCGTCTTCTTCATGTGGACGCGGGGCATCCGCCCGGCCCTGCTGGCGAGCCCGCTTCCGGAGCCCGGGGGCTTCGGGCTCCCGGACGTCCTCTTCTACCTGCTCGCCGCGCTCACCGTGGTGGGCGCCGCGGGCGTCGCCCTCTCTCGGAACATCCTCTACTCGTCGATCGGGCTCCTCATGGCCCTCCTCGGCGCCGGTTCGCTCTACGTCTTCCTCTCCGCCGACTTCGTCGCGGTGACGCAGCTGCTCGTCTACATCGGCGGCGTCCTCGTCCTCATCCTCTTCGCGGTGATGCTGACGAACCGGATCACCGAGGTGAACGTCTCGAACTCGAGCTTCGGGCTCTTCGGCGGGTTCCTCCTCTTCGTGTCGGCCGCGCCGGTGCTGCTCGCGGTGGCCGTCCTCACGCCGTGGAAGGCGAAGGCCCCCGCCGCGCTCGCGCCCACCACCGAGGCCATCGGGAACGCCTTCCTCACCACCTGGCTCCTGCCCTTCGAGGTGGCGTCGCTCGTGCTCCTCGCGACGCTCGTCGGCGCCGTGGTCATCGCCCGCAAGGAGATCAAGGCCGAGTAGGCCTGGAGAACGCTCATGGTCTCTCTCACCCACTTCCTCGTCGTCGGCGCCCTCCTCTTCACGTTCGGCCTCGTCACGTTCGCGACGCGGCGCAACGCCGTCGGCGTCCTCATGGGCATCGAGCTCATCCTGAACGGCGCCAACGTGAACTTCGTGGCGTTCAACCACTACGTGGTCGGCGGCATCTCCGGGCAGGTCTTCGCCCTGTTCGTCATCGTCCTCGCGGCGGCGGAGGCCGCGGTGGGCCTCGCCATCGTCCTCGCCATCTTCCAGACCTTCAAGACCATCGACGTCCGCTTCGCGGACCTCATGCGGGAGTAGCGATGGAGCACGCCAACATCCAGGTCGCCGCCCAGGCCGCAGAGGAGCTCGGACGCCTCGTCGTCCATCGCGCCTCGTACCTGTGGCTCATCCCGGCCTTCCCGGCGGTGGGCGCCTTCCTCAACGCCGCCCTCGGCTGGAAGCTGCAGCAGGTCTTCGGGAAGAAGATCGTCCACCGCATCGCGGTGCTGGCGATGTTCCTCTCCTTCGGGACCGCGCTCTTCTACTTGCAGCGGATGCTGGCGCTCCCGGGGGAGGAGCGCTTCCTCCAGGACACGGTGTGGAACCTGCTCACCGCCGGCCGGCTGACGGTGGACCTCGGGTTCTCCCTCGACCCGCTCTCGATGGTGATGGTCCTCATCATCACGGGCATCGGGGCGCTCATCCACGTCTTCTCCATCGGCTACATGGCCGAGGAGCCGTCGTACTGGCGGTTCTTCTCGTACCTGAACCTGTTCGTCTTCGCGATGCTGCTCCTCGTCATGGGGGACAACTTCGCGGTGATGTTCTTCGGGTGGGAGGGCGTGGGCCTCGCCTCGTACCTCCTCATCGCCTTCTGGTACACGGACCCGGAGAAGGCCGCGGCGGGCATGAAGGCGTTCGTGGTGAACCGCGTCGGCGACTTCGGCTTCCTCGCCGGCCTCTTGCTCCTCTTCTGGGCGCTCGGCGGCGCCTGGACGCCTCGCGCGGGCAACGCGCTGCGGAACCTCGACTACGTCCCCACGGTCGAGCTCCACACCACCGCGGCCGCCACCACCGCCGCGCAGGCCGACGCGCTCGCGCCGCGCCACGAGGGCGTGAAGCTCGGGCCGACGCTCAACTTCCGCGAGCTCCGCGATCAGATCGTCGTGGAGGCCACGGGCGTGAAGGAGAACCTGCTCGCGAAGAAGGTGTGGGGCGTCCCGCTCCTCATGCTGGTGGGCATCCTCCTCTTCGTCGGCGCCATGGGGAAGAGCGCCCAGCTCCCCCTCTACGTCTGGCTCCCCGACGCCATGGCCGGCCCGACGCCGGTCTCCGCCCTCATCCACGCCGCCACCATGGTCACGGCCGGCGTGTACATGGTGGCGCGCCTCAACTTCGTCTACGCCCTCTCGCCCTCGGCCATGGGCTGGGTCGCGCTCATCGGCGCGGTCACCGCCATCTTCTCGGCGTCGATCGGCTTCTTCCAGTACGACATCAAGAAGGTCCTCGCCTACTCGACGGTCTCGCAGCTCGGCTTCATGTTCATCGGCGTGGGCGTGGGCGCCTTCTGGGCGGGCACCTACCACCTCCTCACGCACGCCTTCTTCAAGGCGACCCTGTTCCTCGGGTCGGGCTCGGTCATCCTCGGCTGCCACCACGAGCAGGACATGCGGAAGATGGGCGGCCTCAAGAAGCACATGCCCATCACGCGCTGGACTTACCTCTTCGCCTGCATCGCCATCGCGGGCTTCCCCATCGCGAACGGCTTCTACTCGAAGGACGAGATCCTCTGGAAGGCGTTCTCGGCGCGGAGCCTCGAGCTCTTCGGGACGCCCACGCCCTGGCTCGGTCCGCTCATCTATCTCGTCGGCATCGTCGCGGCGACCGGGACGGCGTTCTACATGTACCGGTCGTACTACATGACGTTCACCGGCGAGTACCGCGGGGGCTCCGGGCACCACGACGAGCACAACGTCGATCCGCACGCGGCGGTGGCCGCCAAGGCCTCGGCGTTGTCGCA
>DATDDC010000530.1:0-2499 GCA_036523995.1 Anaeromyxobacter sp. | reverse complement strand
GCCCGCCGCTCCTCCTCCCCGCGCTCTGGCTCGCCGCCGCGGGCGGCGGGGTCGTCGCCGTCCTCGCCTCCCCCGGCACCGGGGCGAACCATCTCGTCGAGGTGGAGGTCGCCGCCGCCGTGGCCCTCGGGGCGGCGTCCGTCGCGCCCGGGATCGCCTCCCGCGTGGCGAGGCTCTCCGCTCCGGCCGTGGCGGCGGCGGGGGTGGCCCTCGCCATCATGACGTTCCGTGAAGATATCGCGACGTCGCGGCTCCTCGAGGTGCGCGCCCTCGTCCGGACGCTGCCGCCCGGCCCGGTCCTCTCCGAGGATCCGCTCGTGCCGCTCGTCGCCGGCGCCCGCCCGCTGGTGCTCGACGCCTGGATGCTGCGGCTCGCGGCGGAGCGCGATCCCGGCCTCGGCCGCGGCCTCTGCGCGGAGATCGCGGAGGGCAGGTATCCGGCGATCGTGCTCTTCCGGGACCTGGGCGATCCCGCCTCGGATGCGTGGTATGCGCAGGGGAACCTGGGGCTCCCGGCGATCTCGCAGATCCGCCGGTCCTACCGCCGCGCGGGCGGGATCGGCCGCTACCACCTGTACCTTCCCCGGGGTGAGCCCTCGCCCGCCGGGCCGCCCGCTCCGGTCACGGCCGCGGAGCCCATGCCTCGCATGGTCTCCGGGACGCCGCCGCGCTAGATTCCCGCCCTCATGTCGATCGCCCTCTCCGAGGTCACCAGGCCCGCGCCGCTCCCTCCGCGCGAGCTCACGGTCCGCGCCGTCGTCGTCGCCGTCCTCGTGGCGGCGCTCATGGGCGCGGCCGAGCCCGCCGTGGTGCTCCGCATCGGCTACGGGCCGAACATGTCCGTCGTCTCCGCGTTCCTCGGCTTCATCGCCATCGGGCTCGTCGGCCTCGCCACCGGCGCGCGCGGGACTCGCTTCGAGAACAACCTCGTCCAGACCGCCGGCACCGCCGCCGGCTCCGGCGTCGGCTTCATGGCGGTGGTGCTCGCCGCCATCGACATGCTGAACCAGCGCGGGATCATGAACCTGCACCTCACGCCGGCGCAGATCTTCGCCTGGCTCGCGCCCGCAGGGACGCTCGGCGTCCTCCTCGCCGTGCCGCTCCGCAAGCACTACATCGACCAGGAGAACCTCACCTTCGCCGACGGCACGGCGGCGGGCGAGACGCTCCTCGTCCTCGACGAGGGGCCGAAGCAGGCGGGGCCGCGCGTCGCCGCGCTGGCGTTCGGCGGCGGCCTCTCCGGGATCCTCACGCTCCTCCGGGAGGGCTTCGAGGTCATCCCGTCGCACTTCGCCTTTCGCTTCCTGTCCTCCCACGCCGACGCGCTCCGGCTCGGCACCGAGGTCGGCGTCCTGTCGCTCGGGGCGGGGATCCTCATCGGCCTCCGCGTCACGCTCTCCATGGGCCTCGGCATGGTGCTCGCGTGGGTGATCGCGCCCGCGCCGCTCTTCGCGCGCGGCCTCGTGCCCGAGCTCACCTTCAACGCCGTCCTGCAGCGCTGGATCATGTGGCCCGCCACCGGGCTCATGGTGGCGGGCGGCCTCGCCGCCCTCGCCCTCAAGTGGAAGGTCATCGCGAAGACCTTCCACGGCCTCGGCGCGAAGGGCGCGGACGGCGGCGACTTCCCCATGCGCTGGGTGGTCTGGGGATCGATCGCCGCCGCCATCGTGCTCGCGGTGGTGCAGAAGGTGTCGCTGGGCTTCCCGCTGCGGCTCTCCGCCGTCTCGCTCGTCCTCTCGCTCCTCCTCATGCTCGTCGGCATCCGCGTCCTCGGCGAGACGAACTGGGCGCCCATCAGCGCCATGGCGAACGTCATGCAGGCGGTGTTCGCGGTGCTCGCCCCCGGCCACGTGCCCATCAACATGATCGGCTCGGGCATGAGCGGGGCGATCGCGGCGAACGGCGAGCACCTCATGCAGGATTACCGGGCCGGCAAGATCGTCGGGTCCACGAACCGGAACCTCACGTACCTCCAGCTCGTGGGCGTGCCGGTGGGCGCGGCGGCCGTGGCCATGGCGTACCCGCTCCTGCGGGCGCGATACGGCGTCGGCGGCGAGGGCGGCCTCACCTCGCCCATCTCCGTCAAGTGGGCTGGGTTCGCGGAGCTCCTCGCCCAGGGGTTCGGCGCGCTGCCGCGGAGCGCGCTCGTCGCCCTCGTCGTCGCGCTCGTGCTCGGGGTCGCCCTCACGCTCCTCGAGGAGACGCGCGCCGCCCGCTTCGTGCCCTCCCCGACCGCCATCGGCCTCGGCATGCTCATCCCGGGCTTCGCCGTGTTCCCGATGGTGGTGGGCGGCGTCGCCTACGCCCTCTGGAAGCGCCTCTCGCCCCGCACGGAGGCCGTCTACGACGTGCCGCTCGCGTCGGGCTTCATCACGGGCGAGGCGCTCGTGCTGCTCATCCTGGCGGTGGTGTCGGCGGCGCGGTCGTGACGCGGCCCGTCGCGCGAGCCTCGGTGGAGCAGGAGCTCGCCCGCGCCCGCGGCGCACGGCGGCTCGTGCC
>DATDDC010000529.1:0-1820 GCA_036523995.1 Anaeromyxobacter sp. | reverse complement strand
GAAGGGGCTGTAGCGGAGCGGGCCGCGCGTCGTGTTCTCCCAGAGCACCTTGCGCTTCAGGGCGAACGGGTCGATGCCGCGCCGGTTCTCCTCGTCCTCGATCGTCACCGCCGCCTCGAAGCCCGCCTCGTGGACCGCGGCCTTCACCTGCGGCGTGTAGTAGCCGTTCGGGTAGGCGAAGAAGCGCGGGCGGCGCCCGACGTGCTCGGCGATCTGATCGCGGCAGCCCTGGATCTCGCGCCGCGCCTCGGAGAGCGGCAGGTTCGCGAGGACCGCGTGGTTCATCGAGTGGCCGCCGACCTCGACGCCGGAGGCGGCCAGCGCCCGGACCTCGTCCCAGGTCATGAGCCTCGTGCCCGCGGGCAGGTCCCGCTCGCTCGTCCCGAGCCGGGCCTCGAGCGCTTCGGCCAGCGCGACGAGATCGCGGTGGGGGAGCCGCCGGATGAGGCGATCGAGCGTCGCCGCGGGCCCGGACGCCGCCGAGGCGGAGAGGAGCGCCTGGAGCGCGGGCGCGATCCCCGCGCCCTCGAACGGGATCCCGCGCTTCCGCAGCTCCGAGAGCGCGGCGAAGAGGCGGTCGTGCGGGAGCCGCCGCGAGGTCCCCACGTACGCGGTCGGGACGAAGACCGTGGCGGGAGCCCGCATCGACGAGAGGATGGGGAGCGCGTGCTCGTGGTTGTCGGCGTACCCGTCGTCGAGGGTGACGGTGACGACGTCCCGCGCCGGACCGGGCGACCGCTCCGCCAGGATGCGCCGCGCGTCGGCGAGCGAGACGATCTCGTGCCGGCGCGCCACGTGCTCGAGCTGGCACCGGAGCGACGCGGTCGACACGAGCAGCGAGGCGAGCCCCTCCCTCGCGCTCCGGGTGAAGTCGGGCGTCACGCGGTGGTACGACAGGATGAGGACCCGCGAGCCCCCCGCCATCCGCCGCCGGACCATGTTCACGACGAGGGGCGCTCCGACCACCATGAGCGCGCCCGCCACCGCCGTCTTGACCGTACGCCGCAGGATCCAGCCTGCGCTGTCGTCCGCCCTCTCGGGCATGAGCCCCTCCCGCTCGCCCCCGGTGCTCCTCGGAGAACGCTAGGTCGGGTGAGCCGGCCGCGCCCGGGTCCGGCCCCAACGTCGTCTCGGCGGCCTGGACGCGCGCCCGCGCGTGCCCGGGCGGGGCCGATCGCACCGAGCGTGACGGCCGGCCGCGACGCCCTCCGCCCCGGCCGTGGGCTCGCCCCGCAGGAGCCTCGCGCGCAGGGTCCAACCGGTGCGGCGCGCACGAAGCGTCTTCCTCGGCCTCGCGGCGGCGCTCGCGCTCGCCACGGCGGCGCGGCTGCCGGCCGCGTGGGAGAGCGGGAACGCGCTCAACCACGTCTCGGGCGCCTGGATGGCGCTCGCGGACGACCTCGCCCGAGGGACCTTCTACCGGCCGCTCCACGATCCCGCCCTGGGCTACGGCGGCACGCGCTTCTTCCCGCTCGCCTTCGCGCTGCACGCGGGGCTCGCCCGGATGGGGATCCCGCTCCTCGCGGCGGGGTACGCTCTCTCGCTCGCCGCGGCGGGGCTCGCGGTCCTCGGCGCCTTCGCCCTCCTCCGCCGCGTCGGCGTTCCACGCGACCTCGCCCTCGCCTTCGCGGCGCTCGCCCTCGCCGGGTTCGCGACCCAGCACGGGGCCTCGGCGATCCGCGGCGACCTCCTCCCCGTGGGGCTCTCGGCGCTCGGCCTCGCCGCGGTGGCCTCGCCGGCGCGGGGGCGCCTCGCGCTCGCGGCGCTCCTCTTCGGCCTCGCCTTCGCGGCGAAGCCCACCGCGCTCACCGCTCCGGCCG
>DATDDC010000528.1:0-6621 GCA_036523995.1 Anaeromyxobacter sp. | reverse complement strand
TGGCCTGGGCCATGTCGGTGCCGGGGTGGAAGTACAGTTTCATCAGCGACACGCCCTGCACGTTCTTGCTCTCGACGTGGTGGATGCCGCCGATGTAGAGGAAGTGGTACTCGTAGTAGTTGGCGATCAGCCCTTCCATCTGCTCCGGGTCCATCTCGAGCGTCATCGCGGCGAGGCGGTGCAGCCGGACGCGTTCGTCCGGCGCGAGCCGCTGCAGGACGGCCTCGCGCAGGCGGTCGTGCACGAAGACGCAGCGGCCGTCCGGCGAGGCGATCCAGAGGAGGTGGCGGCGGCGCGCCTCCGCCACCGCCGCCATGGCGGCCGCCCGCGTCTGGCCCGCCAGGTCCGCCGCGAGCTTCACCGGAAACGACTTGCCGAGCACGGCGCCGACCGAGAGGAGCTCGAGGCTCGAGGGCGAGACCTTGTCGAGGCGCTGCGCCAGGAAGGCCGCGGCGCGGTGCGACGACTGCGCGTCCCGCATCGCCTGCGGATCGAGCTCCCACCCCCGGTCCGTCGCCACGAGGGCGCCGGACTCGACGAGGCCCGTCACGACCGCCGCCGCGAGGAACGGGTTCCCCTCGGAGAGCCGCACGACGAGGGCGAGCGCCTCGGGAGGAAGCGCGCCCGTCATCGACTCCGCCATCCTGGCGACCTCTTCCTCGGTGAAGGGCGAGAGGGCGATGCGCTCGGCGGGCGCGAGCTGGAGGAGCGGCGAGTCGCGGGCGACGTCGTCGGTGCGATACGCGGCGACGAGCAGGACGCCGCCCCGCTGCGACGAGCTCCGGTGCGCGCGATGCCAGGCCGCCAGGAGCTTCAGGGAGAGCTCGTCGAGCCACTGGCAGTCGTCGAGGAGGATCACCGCGGGACGGGCCGGGCTCCCCAGCGCGTCGAGGAGGGCGATGAGCGCGGGCAGCGCGCGCGCCTCGCCGTGCGCCTCCGGCCCGAGCGACACGAGCATCCCGGGGGCGAGGAGGTCGAGGAGCCGGGGCAGGGCGCGGCACAGGGTCTCGAGGTGATCCCCCAGCCGGCCGCGCAGCGCGTCCGCGAACTGCGGGTCGCCGGCCGTCGCCTGCACGATCTCGTCGACGACGCGGTCGAAGACCTGAAGGGGCCGCTGCGCCGCGCGGTCCGCTCCCTGGCCGCGCAGGACCCACGCGCCGCGCCGCCGCGCGGAGACGGCGGCGTGATCGAGCATGCGCGTCTTCCCGGCGCCGGACTCGCCCTCGACGAGGAGGAGGCGGGACTCCCCGGCGAAGGCGCGATCGAGCTCCGCCTCGAAGGACCGCAGCTCCTTCTCGCGCCCGACGAACGCGGACTCCGTCAGCGTGGAGCGCCGATCGTGGGTGCCCACCGCCACGGCGGGCTCGCGGACGCCTTGCTCCAGGGCCGAGGCGATCTCGTCCAGGTCCGCCAGCGCGGCGGCGGCGGACTGGTACCGTTCGCGCGGGTCCTTCTCCAGGAGCCGCTGGACGACGCGGTCGAGCGCCCGCGGCACCGCCTCGCCGAGCGAGCGGGCCTTCGTGGAGAGGTGCTGCCTCAGGACCTCTCCCACCGTCGCGCCTTCGAAGGGTGGGCGGCCCGAGAGGCACTCGTAGAGGACGACGCCCGCCGAGTAGAGATCCGAGCGCTCGCCCACCTCCGCGTGCACGAGCCCCGACTGCTCGGGCGAGACGTACGCGGCCGCCGCCGCGGGCACCTGCCGGAGGGAGGCGTCGAGCTCGGTGCGCGCGATGCCGAAGTCGACGAGCGTGACGCACTGCGGGGGCGATCCCTCGTCGACCATCACGTTGGAAGGCTTCACGTCGCGATGGAGGACGCCGTGCTCGTGCGCCACCGAGAGCGCCCGCAGGAGGGCGCGGCCGACGGCGAGGGCGTCCGGCACGGGGAGGGGTCCCGCCTTCGCGAGCCGCTCGGCGAGCGTCGATCCCGGGACGAGCCGGGTGACGAGGAAGAAGACGTCGCCCTCGCGACCCACGTCGAGAAGGGGCGCGATCCAGGGCGCCTGGTGCCAGCGCAACGCCTCCGCCTCGTGCTCGAGCCGAAGCTGCGCGCCAGGCGAGATCTCGGCCGCCGCCATGCGCTTCACGACGACGGCATCGCCGCTCTGCGGGTCGGTGCCGAGATACGTCTCGACGCCGAGGCTGCGTTTGAGGAGCCGGGTCGCGCGGTAACGGCCGCCAGCGTCGCCGGTGGCGACAGCCGAGATCGTCTCCCCCATGCAGGTGCGCAATAGTACCGGCAGTGCGGACGCGCAGCGGAAAGAACGACCGCCAAGGAGGGGTGCGCGACACCCGACCGCGGGTGCTCAGCGCCTCATCCGGCGTGGGTGCTCAGCGCCGCAGCCATCGTGTCGCCAGCTCGCGGTACAGCTCCGTCGCTTCCTCGATCCGGGAGACGAGGCACCACTCGTCCGTCTGATGCGCGAGGTGCAGCTCTCCGGGGCCGAGGATCACCGTCGGCACGCCGCCGAGGGCCGGCGTGAGCTCGCTCGCGTCGGTGAAGTAGGGCGCGCTGCGAGGCGAGGGGCGCGCGCCGAGCCGGGCCTCCACGACGTCGAAGACCTCCTTCACCCAGGCGTCGTCGGGATCGGCGCGCAGGCTCGACACGTTCACGAGCGTGCGGAGCTCCACCTCGGGTCCGAGCACGTCCGCGAGCGCGGCGCGGGCCACGTCGTTGGCGAGCGAGGGCACGGTGCGGACGTCGATCGTGAACGAGGCCGCGTCCGGGACGGAGTTCACGTTCTGCCCGCCGCGCATCGTGCCGACGTTCAGCGTGGCGCCGCCGAGCAGGGGATCCTCCGGGACGGCGAAGCGGAAGCCCTCGAGGCTCGAGATGGCCCGGGCGGCGCCGTAGATGGCGTTGACGCCGCGCTCGGGCATGGAGCCGTGGGCGGTGACGCCGCGCGTCCGCGCCTCGAGCCAGAGCGCGCCCTTGTGGCCGACGAGCGGGACGTTGCCGGTGGGCTCCGCCACGACGAGCGCGCCGGCGCGGCCGAGGGCGCCTTCGGTCCGGGCGAGGTGGGCCGATCCCTCGCACCCGGTCTCCTCGCCGGCGACCAGGACGACGAGGAGCTCCACCCTCGGATCCGCCCGCGCCACGTCGAGCGCCGCGCACACGATCGCCGCCACGCCGCTCTTCATGTCGCTCGCGCCGCGGCCGTAGAGCTTCCCCTCCGAGATCTCGGCCCCGAACGGCTCCCTCGACCAGGCGGCGGCGCCGAGGGGGACCGTGTCCACGTGCCCGGCGAGGCAGAGCGCCGGCCGAGCGCCCGGCCCGTGGCGGGCGACGACGCTCGTCCGGCCGGGGGCGAACTCGTGGCGCGAGACCTGGAACCCGCCCGCCTCGAGGAGGCGCCCGAGGCGCTCGGCCGCCGGCCGCTCCGGGCTCGTCGGGTTCACCGTGTCGATGCGGACGAGCTCCCGCGTCAGCTCCACCGGCCGGACGGCGCTCATGTCGTGGACCTCCTCGCCGACTCCCCGAAGTAGGCGGCCTGGACCTCGTCGCTCGAGAGCAGCTCCTGCGCCGTGCCCGAGGTCACCACCCGTCCCTTCGAGAGCACGTACCCGCGGTGGGCGATGGCGAGCGTCTGGCGCACGTTCTGCTCGACCAGGAACACCGTCACGCCCTGCTCGTGGACCCGCCGGATGACGGCAAAGTTCTCCTTCACGAGGATGGGCGAGAGCCCGAGGGAGGGCTCGTCGACGAGGAGGAGGCGAGGCTCGCTCATGAGGCCGCGGCCGATGGAGACCATGGCCTGCTCGCCGCCCGACATGGTCCCCGCGAGCTGATCCCGCCGACCGGCGAGCTGCGGGAAGGTCTCGAACACCTTCGCCATCCGCGCGGCCACGACGTCCCGCCGCTTCTCCAGATAGGCGCCCAGGGCGAGGTTCTCGGCCACGGTGAGCCGAGGGAAGACCTTGCGGCCCTCGGGGATGCAGGCGATGCCGTGGGCCACCACGCGGTGCGCCGGCAGGCCGGTCAGGTCGGCGTCGCCGAAGAGGATGCGCCCGCTCCGCGGCCGCGTGAGCCCGAGGATGGAGCGGATGAGCGTCGTCTTGCCGGAGCCGTTCGAGCCGAGGAGGCAGGTGATGGTGCCGGGCTCCACCGTGAGCGAGACGTCGGCGAGCACGTCCGCCCTGTCGTAGGCGGTGAAGAGGCGCTCGACGCGCAGGGCGAAGCTCGCGCCGCTCGACATCATCCAGGCCCCAGGTACGCCTGCTTCACGAGCGGATCGGCCGCCACCTCGGTGTAGGTGCCCTCCGAGAGCTTCCTGCCGTAGTCGAGGACAACGCAGCGATCGGTGGCGCGCTCGATGACCCCCATCTCGTGCTCGATGAGCACGATGGTGAGGTCGCCGAAGCGGCGGCGCACCTCGAGGAGGTCGTCCATCATGCGGCGCGTCTCCTCGGAGGTCATGCCCGCCGAGGGCTCGTCGAGCAGGAGCAGGCGCGGCCGGGAGACGAGGGCGCGGCAGATCTCGATGCGCCGCCGGTCGATCATGGGGATGCCGGCGACGGGCTCGGAGAGGCGCTCCGCGAGCGGCGGGTCGAAGAGGGCGACGAGCTCGCGCACGCGCTCCCGGAGGGCCTCGAAGTCCCGGCGCAGCGCGCGGCGTCGCACGAGGTTGAAGAGGAGCCCGTGCTCGAGGTGGCGGTGCTCGCCCAGGGCGACGTTGTCGAAGACGGTGAGCGGCAGGCACAGCCGCGAGCGCTGGAAGGTGCGGGTGATGCCGAGCTCGCAGACGGCCTGCGGCGGGAGGTTCGTCACCGCCCGGCCGTCGAAGCGGATCTCGCCTCCGTGGGCGGGGGTGACGCCCGTGAGGACGTTGAAGAAGGTCGTCTTCCCGGAGCCGTTCGGGCCGATGAGGCCGAGGATGCGGCCGGGCTCGAGATCGAAGGAGAGGCCATCGAGGGCGAGCACGCCCCCGAAGCGGCGGGTGAGGCCGCGCACCGAGAGGAGCGGCGGGGCGCTCACGCCGCGCCTCCGAAGCCGCGCCGGAGCGCGCGCGGCACGAGCCCCGAGGGGCGGAACACGAGGACGAGCACGACGAGCGCGGCGAAGAGGAGGAAGCGGTACTCCTGGATGGCCTGCAGCTTCTCGGGCACGACCACCACGATGAAGCTGGCGAGGACGAGGCCCCAGGCGTTGCCGATGCCTCCCAGGAGCACGATGGAGACGAAGACGAGCGACTCCTGGAAGGTGAAGGCGTTCGGAGCGATGTAGCCCGTCATCATTGCGGAGAGCGCGCCCGCCACCCCGGTGATGAAGTTTCCCAGCGTGAAGGCGCCGATCTTCCAGCGCGGTGCCCGGACGCCGAACGCAGCCGCGGCGGTCTCGTCGAGCCGGACGGCGTCGAGGGCGAGCCCCACCCAGGAGGTCTCGAGCCGCCGCACCGCCGCGAAGGCGCAGCCGAGGAGGAGGAAGCCGAGCGCCACGTAGGCGACGTAGAAGGAGAGCTCGAATCCGCCGACCGACCAGCTCTCGTTGAAGGAGAGCCCGAGGAGCGAGAACCCGCGCACGTTGAGGCCCTGCGGCCCGCCCAGCGCGTCGTTCACCTCGAGGAAGGTGCGGAAGCCGATGCCGAAGGCGATGGTGACGAGCGCCGCGTAGTGGCCGCGCGTGCGGAGGAGGGGGAGGAGCAGCACCGAGCCCACGAGCGCCGCCGCCGCGCCGCCGGCGGCGAGGACGGCCAGGTGGGGGATGGGGGTGCGGGCCGCCAGCACGGCCGCCGTGTAGGAGCCCACGCCGAAGAAGGCCGCGCCCGCGAAGTTCACGACGCCGCCCATGCCGAGCTGCACGTGGAGCCCGAGGCAGGCCATCCCCACGAGCAGCACGCGCGCCAGGAGGAGGAGCGTGAAGTGGTCGTCGTGGAAGGCGAGGACGAGGAGGGCGAGGCCGAGCGCCAGGGCAGCGCCCGTCGCCCGCTCGTTCTCCAGGGCGCCCCGGCTCGCCCAGCGCAGGGCGCCGAGGCGGGCGGCGGCGAGGACGGCCGCGACGGCGATGGCGGCGATCCAGCCCACGGCGGCCTGCGACTCGGCGCGAAGGAAGCCGAAGGCGAGCAGCGCGGCGGCGGCGGCGAGCCCCAGCGCCGCGGCCGCCGGCGCGCGAGGCGTGGCGCGGGGAGCGGCGAGGTCCGCGCTCATACGCGCTCGCTCACCCGCTCGCCGATGAGGCCGGTGGGCCGGAGCGTCATGAGGACGATGACCACCGCGAAGGCGAAGACGTCCTTGTAGGCGCTCGCGAAGGGGAGGGCCGCCGCCCCCACGGTCTGGAGCGCGGCGAAGACGAAGCCGCCCAGGATGGCCCCATAGATGTTGCCGAGCCCGCCGATGATGGCGGCGCTGAAGCCGATCACGCCCAGGAGGAGGCCGGAGCCGAAGTTCACCTCGTTGTAGTAGAGGCCGTGCATGGTGCCGGCGATGGCGGCGAGGCCGGAGCCGATGGCGAACGTGACGAGCACGATGCGGTCGAAGTCGATCCCCATGGTCCTCGCCGTCTCCTCGTCCTGCGCGACCGCGCGGATGGCGAGGCCGAGCCGGGTCCGCCGGATAAGGAGGTGGGTCCCGGCCACGAGGAGGAGCCCCGCCCCGAGCATGATGAGGTTGTCGTGGCGCAGCGTGA
>DATDDC010000527.1:0-3427 GCA_036523995.1 Anaeromyxobacter sp. | reverse complement strand
GCGCGTCCCGGAGCCTCCCTTGCGGTCCCCGCCGAAGCCGGGCGGCGGCCGGAAGCGAAGCGCGGCGTTCGGGACGCGGAGGACGTCGTCCTTCTCCGCGTAGACGAACGTCGCCGTCGCGGTCATGCCGGGCTTGAGCTTCTGCTCGGGATTCGAGACGTCCACCACCGCGTCGTAGGTGACCACGTTCTGCACCGTCTGCGGCGCGTTTCGCACCTGGCGCACGTTGCCGCGGAAGACCTCGCCCGGGAACGCGTCCACCGTGAAGGTGGCGGGCATGCCGGCGCGCAGGCGGCCCACGTCCGCCTCGGCCACGCTCGTGTCGACCTGCATCTTGGAGAGGTCCTCGGCGATGACGAAGAGGGTGGGGGCCTGGAGCGAGGCGGCCACGGTCTGGCCCACGTCCACGTTCCGCGAGATGACGACGCCGTTCGTCGGCGAGACGATGCGCGTGTAGGCGAGGTTCACCTGGGCCTGGTGCAGGGCAGCGCGCGTCTGCTCGAGCGAGCCCTGCGCCGCCTCCACCGACGCCTTGGCCGCGTCGGCGCCCGCCTCGGCCGTGTCGAGGTCGGCCTGGGCCACGAGCTTGCGCTCCGCCAGGGCGCGGGTGCGCTCGAGCTGGCGCTGCGCGTCGAGCGCCTGCGCCTTCGCCTTGGCCAGGTTCCCCTGCGCCGCCACCGCGTTGGCGCGGGCCTGCTCCACCGCGGCGTCGAAGAGCTGCGGATCGATCCGGGCGATCACCTGCCCCTTCTTCACGGGGGAGTTGAAGTCCGCCTCGAGGGAGGCGATGCGGCCCGAGACCTGGCTGCCCACCTGCACCGTCACGAGCGCGGAGAGCGTGCCCGTGGCGGTGACCTTGGCCACGATGCGCCCGCGGTCCACCCGCGCCGTCTCGATCGCGGCCGGCCCGCTCTTCCCGCCGGAGCGCCAGCGCCAGATCCCGCCCGCCGCGACCAGCGCGGCGACCACCGCTGCGACGACGATCTTTCGGCGCCTCGTCATGAGGCCTCCTTCGCGGCCCGAGCCTCGAGCCGCTCCAAGTTGGAGATGATCTTGTGGAGCCCGCGGCGGAGGCCATCGAGCTCGGCGGCGCTCATGCCCTCCACCATCGCGGTCCGGATCTCGCCCGCGATGCCCGCGAGCTCGCCGGCGAGCTCCTCCCCGGCGCGGGTGAGGCGGACGCGCGCGCGGCGGCGGTCGGCCGGGTCCTCCTCCATGCGGACCAGGCGCCGCCGCACGAGCGTGGCGAGCACGCGGGAGGCGGTGGGGGCGTCCACGTGCAGGCGCTCGGCGAGCTCCGTCTGCGAGGTGGCCCGCCGCTCGCGCAGCCCCACGAGGAGCCAGAACTGCTGCGGCGAGATGCCGCGATGCGCGGCGCGGGCGAGCACCGCCTGCTTGATGCGCCGCCGGGCGACGGCGATGAGGAGGCCCGGATATTCTTGCGTCGGCAACATTTGCAATGACAATTAATCCGAGCACGGGCCACCGTCAAGCGCGTTCGCCCGCTCGATGGGTCCGACCCCCGGCGCGGCCGGAGGTTAGACGCGGACGATGCGCCGCGTATTCGGCTAGAGCCAGGGCTCCGCCACCAGCACGGCCTGGTGCGCGCCCTTGACCAGGGGCGGCCGCCGCGACCATTCCGGCTCGCGGATCTCCCTCGAGCGCCCGAGGTCGCGCAGGAACCGCCGCGCCAGCGCCTCGGCGATGGCGGGGGAGAGGGCCACGACCGACGCCTCCCACAGGAACGAGAGGCTCTGGGAGTCCCTGTTGGTCGAGCCGATGACCGCCGCGTCGTCCGAGACGAGCGTCTTCGCGTGCATCATCGACGCCTCGTACTCCCATATCCGCACGCCGCCCGCGAGGAGGCGCGCGTAGGTGCGGCGCTGGCCCGCGTGGACGATGGGCACGTCGTGGGGCGAGCCGGGGGCGAGCACGCGGACGTCCGCGCCGGCCCGCGCCTGCGCGATGAGGACGTCCTGGAGCGACCGGTCCGGCACGAAGTACGAGTTCGCGACGTAGAGCCGCCGGCGCGCCGAGGCGATGAGGGCGTAGTACATGCGCGCGGCGAGCGTCGCGCGCGCCCAGGCCGGGTAGGAGGCCACCACGGCGCCCCGCTCGTCCCCGGCGCGCTCGGGCGGCGGATACGCCGAGGCGGGCAGGGCGCCGCCTCCGGAGGCTTCCCAGCTCCGGTCGAAGGCCCGCTGCAGGTCGCGCACGAGCGGCCCCCGCACGCGCGCCGCGGTGTCGCGCCACTCGTCCTCGCCCACGCCGTCGCCGAGCCAGCTCTTCCAGATCCCGAAGCCGCCCACGAACGCGGTGCGGCCGTCGAAGACGAGGACGCGCCGGTGGTTCAGGCGAAACGGATCCGGGACGGGCCGGTGGCGCCGCAGCTCCACCCCGCTCCGGACGAGGCGGGCCTCGGGGGCGCGTCCGCGCTCGTGCGCCGCGGCGCGCTGTCGGACCTGGTGCGCAGGCGCCGGGAGGTGGAGCGCCTCGCGCGCGCGCCTCGGAGCGCGTCCCCACGCGCCCCTACATGAAGGCGCCGCCGAGCGGCGGCGTCCCGCGGATCCCGGATTGGATCCGCGCGGATCGCGGTGTTACGCTCGATTACGCATGGAGCTGAACGAGATCCTTCAGGTCGCCCTCCGCGCCGGCGCCTCGGACATTCACCTGAAGGCGGGTCTCCCGCCGATGTTCCGCGTCGACGGCGCGCTCGTGCCGCTGAAGGACGCCCGCCGCCTGCCGCCCGAGGAGATCGCGCGCATGGCGTTCGGGATCATGAACGACTACCAGAAGGAGAAGTTCAAGCAGACGAACGAGGTCGACCTCGCCTACGGCGTGCCCGGCCTCGGACGCTTCCGCGTGAACACCTTCCAGCAGCGCGGCACGCTCGGCGTGGTGCTGCGCGTCATCCCCTTCAAGATCCAGACGATCGAGCAGCTCATGCTGCCGAAGGTGCTCGAGAAGGTCGCGGGCGAGCAGCGCGGCCTCGTCCTCGTCACCGGCACGACCGGCTCCGGCAAGTCGACCACGCTCGCGGCGATGATCGACCACATCAACGGGACCGAGACCTGCCACATCATGACGATCGAGGATCCCATCGAGTTCCTCGTCCGCGACAAGCGGTCGATCGTGAACCAGCGCGAGGTGGGCGTCGACACGATGAGCTTCGGGCAGGCGCTGAAGAGCGCGCTCCGCCAGGACCCGGACGTGATCCTCGTGGGCGAGATGCGCGACCTCGAGACCATCGAGACGGCGCTCACCGCCGCCGAGACCGGCCACCTCGTCTTCTCCACCCTGCACACCCTGGACGCCACCGAGACCGTGAACCGCATCATCTCCGCGTTTCCGCCGTACCAGCAGAAGCAGGTGCGGCTGCAGCTCGGGTCGGTGCTCCGGGCGGTCATCTCGCAGCGGCTCGTGCCGC
>DATDDC010000526.1:0-2042 GCA_036523995.1 Anaeromyxobacter sp. | reverse complement strand
TGGGCACGAGGCGGAGCGAGGCCGACAGGTCCTCGAACGCGACGTCGTCCATGATGACGAACTTCTCGAGATGGGCCCGGGCCTCGGCCAGGGCGTGGGCGTCGAGGACGAGGAGGACGCCGTCCGCCTCCACGAGGACGTGGGCGTCGGCGAGGAGGTGCCCCTTCGCGTTCAGCACCGCCGCGTACGCCGAGCCGCCCGGCGCGAGCCGGTTCACGTCCTGCGTGGTCATGCGGTGCAGGTAGTCCTTCGCGTCCTTGCCCGTCGCGCGCAGGACGGCCGGCGAGAGCACGGGCCCGACGGCCCAGCCCTCCCGCGCGGCGCGGAGCTTCTCGGCGGAGATCATCGCGGGGATCCTACCGGGGCGGGGGCGAAGGCGCAGCGACTACCGCCGCTCCGCGAGGATCACCCCCGCCACCACCATGGCGCCCCCGCTCACGAAGGGCGCGGTGAGCTCCTTCCGCTGGAACGAGGGCCGGAGCCGGAGGAGCAGCGCGGCGTGCACGAGCGAGGCGAGGCCGAACCGGACGAGCGCGAGCTCGACGGGCGAGATCTCCGCGAGCGCGCGCTTGCCGGCGATGTACGTCCCGGCGGAGAGCGCCGAGTGCAGGAACATGAGGACGTGCAGCACGGAGCGGCGAAATGTAGCCGAGGCCCGGCGCCGGCGCGAGGATCAGCCCGCGAGCTTCGCGGTGGCCCATTCCGCCGCAGCCCGGACGCCGGGGAACGGGCTCGCGAGGTGGGCGCGCACCGCCTCGAGCCGCCGCCGCTCGCCGGACCGGCCGGCCGCGAGGATGGCGTTCCGGAGGAGGCCGTCGTAGCGGGCCCGCGCGATGGCCGTCCCCCAGAAGCGGCGGCGGTACTCGTCCTCGCCGAGCGCGAGCAGCTCGTCCACCGGGAGCGCGTCCTGGCCCGGCCTGGGAGCGAGATCGCGATCGGCGGAGGGCGCGAGCCTGCGGTTCCAGGGGCAGACGGTCTGGCACTCGTCGCAGCCGAAGACCCAGCGGCCGAGCCGGCCCGCCATGTCGGCGGGGATGTCGCCGCGGCGCTCGATGGTCCAGTAGGAGATGCAGCGCCGCGCGTCCACGAGGCCGGGCTCGGGGATGGCGCGCGTCGGGCACGCCGGCAGGCAGGCGTCGCACGAGCCGCAGCGCTCCGGGTGCGGAGCGTCCGCCCCGAGCTCGCGGTCGACGAGGACCGTGCCGAGGACCACCCAGCTCCCGTACGCCTCGGTGATGAGGCAGCCGTTCTTCCCGACCCAGCCGATGCCCGCGCGCTCGGCCCAGGCCTTCTCCATCACGGGCGCGATGTCCGAGGACGCGAACGTCCGGGCGCCGGGATCGCGCGCGGCGATCTCGGCGGCGAGCGCCGCGAGCTTCCGCTTCATGACGGCGTGGTAGTCGCGGCCGCGCGCGTAGCGCGCCACCTCGCCCTCGGCCGGCGGGGGCGCGTCGCCCGCGTGGTACGAGAGCGCGACCGCGACGACGCTCCGCACGCCGGCCAGGAGCCGCGCCGGATCGAGCCGAGCTTCGCGCTGCGCGCGGAGCCAGGTCATGTCGGCGTCCGCGCCCATGGCGAGCATGCGGTCGAGCGGCGCCGGGTCGAGCGGCGCCGCCCGCGCGATCCCGCAGGCGTGGAAGCCGGCGCGGAGCGCGGCGGCCTTGACGAAGGCGGCGTCGAGCGGCTCGGGCACGGGGAGGTCTTAACGCGCGGGCGGGTCGGGCTCCAAAGCCGACGACCGCGACCGGGACGCCGACCCCGACCGCGACCCTGACCTCGACCGCGACCCTGACCTCGACCGCGACCTCGACCGCGACCGCGACCCCGACCCCGACCCCGACCCCGACCTCGACCGCGACGCCGACCTCGACCGCGACCGACCCCGACTCCGACCCCCGCGCCCGTGCCCGGTTCTTCCCCTCCAGCTACACCCTCACCAGCTAGACTTCGCCCATGCCCCACCCCATCCGCGTCGCGCCCTCGATCCTCTCCGCCGACTTCGGCCGACTCGCCGAGGAGGTCCGCGCCGTCGAGGCCGCGGG